>CBDUDU010000037.1:0-20237 GCA_965366045.1 uncultured Oceanospirillaceae bacterium | reverse complement strand
AAGGTGTTATCTTGCCAACGGCTTTCTACACCCAGTTTTGCCTGTAATTTGCCGGCAAAGGTTTGCGCCGCCTCTCTCGCTTCTTCTAAAGTGCGTTGATGAGGATAGGAAACGTTAATACTCGCCATGGGGGTTGACTCTTTAAAGGTGTTTAAACAGCCTATTTTAGGCCTCTATACAAAATGCCACAAGACGCGGGTTATACAGTCACAAAAGCCTTTCTAGCCTGCATATGCTCTTTTGGCATCGATCTATAACTTTTTAGTATTAGACACTGAGGGGAATGTTGGTAGTATTCCCCCAGCGCCAATAAAAATAATAAGCGCAATAAGAAAAAAAGACATCCTTTGGCCTAATAATAAAAATAAACCGGCCACAGAAAGCAGCTCGAAAGAGCTGCTTTTTTTATGCCTGTTATTTACTCAGCCTCACATCACACCTACACATTGCATTGCTTTAGGCTCACCCAGTCAGACAAATTCAGCAACCGCCCCTTAAGCTGCTCATACTCAGACTGGGCAGCCGCAGAGTCACTACTGCCATCCACAAACAACAACACCGGCCAGTACAGCACACCACCGATTAACTCTAGACGCTCCATTTTGGCATCCGCATCCTTCACGCCAGCCATGTCGTGCATTTGCTCGGTGATACGTCGCGCTTCCGAATAGAGCTGGTCACAGCTAAAGGCATTGTAAGATGCGGTAAAACTCGGCACCTCGGTATTTTCATCACCCAATAGTGTGGGCTGAGGTGATGAACCCGCACAGGCCGAAAGTACAAGGCAGGCGACAATAACAATAGATAATTTCATGACCTTCTCAAACATAACCGTATAAGCTAAAAACCTGTCATCAAGGTGTTAGTTCCACCCAATGGCCTTCCACTATACTACGCTAATTTGACTCACAAATGGCAGACACAAAAAAAGCCGACACATTGGCCGGCTATTTTTATGCCTTAGGGCTGCTTACTTTGGCGCACGCTTACGCGCAGTTTCGGTAAGTAAACGCTTACGCAAACGAATGAAGTTAGGTGTGACTTCTACCAACTCATCGTCTTCGATAAACTCAAGCGCTTGCTCAAGGGTAAAACGAATTGGCGGGCTAAGCACGATATTTTCATCAGTACCTGCAGCACGAATGTTAGTTAGCTGCTTACCCTTAGTTGGATTAACCGCCAAGTCGTTACCACGGCTGTGAACACCAATAAGCATACCTTCGTATACGTCGATGTTTGGCTCAACCATTAAGCGACCACGGGTTTGTAGGTTGAACAAAGCAAAGGCTAAGATCTTGCCTTTAACCATAGAGATCAATACGCCGTTTTGACGTTCAGCCAAAGCCCCCTTCTTCACTTCACCGTAGTGATCAAACAACGACGTCATTACGCCACTGCCAGAAGTCAAGGTGAGGAACTGACCACGGAAACCAATCAAACCACGTGAAGGAATGATGAATTCTAAACGTGTACGGCCCTTGCCGTCTGGCTCCATGTTGGTCATCTCTGCTTTACGACGACCCATTTCTTCCATCAAAGAACCTTGATGCTGGTCTTCACAGTCGATCAATACGGCTTCGTATGGCTCCATCATTACGCCATCAACTTCTTTCTCGATAACCTGTGGACGACCCACACCTATCTCGAAACCTTCACGGCGCATGCTTTCGATCAATACCGACAAGTGTAATTCACCACGGCCAGAGACAACAAAACGGTCTGGTGAATCACCTGGATCAACACGCAAGGCAACGTTGTGGATCAATTCACGGTCCAAACGGTCACGGATGTTACGGCTAGTGACATACTTACCATCTAAGCCAGCAAACGGCGAATCGTTAACCTGGAAGGTCATAGATACGGTTGGCTCGTCGATGCTTAGCGGCGGTAAAGCTTCAACGTGATCTGGATGACAGAGAGTGTCAGAGATATTTAATCCTTCAATACCCGTCACGCATACAATGTCGCCAGCTTGAGCTGTTGGCACATCAATACGCTCAAGACCCATGTAGCTCATTACGTTTTGTAGCTTAGCAGTACGAACTTTACCGTCAGACCCAGCCACCTTAATCTGCTGGCCAACCTTCATGGTGCCACGCTTAATACGGCCTACGCCGATAACACCTACATAGCTTGAATAATCTAAGGCGGAAATTTGCATTTGCAAAGTGCCTTCTAAGTCTACGTCTGGGGCTTTAACGTGCTCAACCAAAGCCTCAAACAATGGCGTCATGTCTTCGGCCATGTCTTCCACAGAAGTGCCGGCAATGCCGTTAATCGCCGAGGCGTACATGACAGGGAAGTCTAGCTGCTCATCAGTCGCACCTAATGAATCGAACAAATCAAATACTTGATCCATTACCCAATCAGGACGTGCGCCTGGACGGTCGATCTTGTTAATAACAACAATTGGGCTTAAGCCCTGCTGGAATGCTTTTTGCGTTACAAAACGTGTTTGCGGCATAGGGCCGTCTACGGCGTCTACCAACAACAATACGCAATCTACCATAGATAGAACACGCTCTACCTCGCCACCGAAGTCGGCGTGCCCTGGTGTGTCTACAATGTTGATATGGTAGCCATTCCAGCTTACCGCAGTGTTTTTTGCGGTAATGGTAATGCCACGCTCTTTTTCTTGGTCGTTAGAGTCCATAATGCGTTCGGAGCCTTGGTCACGACGTTCAAGGGTGCCGGATTGTTCTAGCAACTTGTCTACCAAGGTGGTTTTACCGTGGTCTACGTGGGCTACAATCGCCACATTTCTTAACTTTTCGATCATCTCACTACTCCAAACGGCCTCAACAGAACATGGCCAAAATACGTATGGGCGCTGTCATATAACAGCGCCAAAAAAATGCAGCGCAAATTATAGCAAAAATACTGCCAATACGCAGTATCTATAGAGGATTATTACAAGCTAAATCAACATCGCCCAAGTTTGGTGCAAAGCACTACCAAAGCGCTCCATTTTGGTGCAAACTATAGCTACGGAAATGAACGACTGCTCGACAACATCTGCAATAACGCTGCTTTTCCTCGAAAAACCGCCAAATATGGTCGTTTTTGATGCAAAAATAAATATTGGCACGACCGTTGCTATAGAGTACAGCAATACATCAAACAAGCTAAACCTCCGGCGCGAAAGCCGGCTTAATAATTGGAGAGACTTTATGTCTGCAAACACCCTTAAGATGATTCAAGACAGCGAAGCACGCTGGGTTGACCTACGCTTTACCGATACCAAAGGTAAAGAGCATCACGTGACTATTCCGGCTCGCGTTGTAGATGAGGATTTCTTCTCAGAAGGCCAAATGTTTGATGGTTCATCCATCGGTGGCTGGAAAGGCATTAACGACTCTGACATGATCATCATGCCAGACGATGCGTCTGCCGTATTAGACCCGTTCACCGAAGACACTACCGTGAACATTCGTTGTGACGTTATTGAACCTGCCACTATGCAGGGCTATGACCGCGACCCACGTTCTGTTGCCACACGCGCCGAAGAATATCTTAAGTCTACCGGCATTGGCGATACAGCTTTCTTTGGTCCAGAGCCAGAGTTCTTTGTATTTGACGACGTTAAGTGGAAAGCCGACATGCAAGGCGCCATGTACGAAATCAACTCCGAAGAAGGTGCTTGGCAGTCTAACGCCACCATCGAAGGCGGCAACATGGGGCACCGCCCAGCCGTTAAAGGCGGTTACTTTCCAGTACCTCCTGTAGATTCTTCTCACGACATGCGTGGCGCAATGTGTGACGCTATGGAAGCGATGGGTGTTGAGGTTGAAGTACATCACCACGAAGTAGCCACTGCCAACCAAAACGAAATCGGCACTAAGTTCAGCACCTTGGTTCGCAAGGCAGACGAAGTACAGATTCTTAAGTACTGCGTACACAACGTAGCCCACGCTTACGGCAAAACAGCTACTTTTATGCCTAAGCCAATCGTTGGCGACAACGGTTCTGGCATGCACGTGCACCAGTCCATCATGAAAGACGGCGTTAACTTGTTTGCTGGTGACGGCTACGGCGGCTTGTCTGACATCGCACTTTACTACATTGGTGGTGTAATCAAGCACGCTAAGGCACTTAACGCCTTCACCAACGCTTCAACTAACGCCTACAAGCGTTTGGTTCCTGGTTTTGAAGCTCCGGTTATGTTGGCCTACTCTGCACGTAACCGTTCTGCGTCTATCCGTATCCCATATGTGAGCAACCCACGCGGTCGCCGTGTAGAAGTACGTTTCCCTGACCCAACAGCTAACCCATACTTTTGCTTTGCAGCACTTCTAATGGCTGGCCTTGACGGCATCCAAAACAAGATCCACCCTGGCGACGCAGCCGACAAGGACTTGTATGACTTGCCAGCAGAAGAAGCAGCAGCAATTCCAACAGTTGCTGCCAGCTTAGAAGAAGCATTGTCTTGCCTAGAAGCTGACCGTGAGTTCTTAACCCGTGGCGGTGTATTCACCAACGAAATGATCGATGCCTACATCGAACTGAAGAACGGCGAAGTAGAAGCAGTAAACAGTGTAACTCACCCAGTTGAGTTTGCCCTTTACTACTCTTGCTAATCAGTCTCGTCATTCCGGCGCAGTGATCTGCGTCAGGACGACAGACAAAGCCCTCCTAGGAGGGCTTTTTAAGCACCCCATGCGCACTATTTTGGTGCGCGTGTGACAACCCACGCTAGAAAGGACGGCTATGCCTAATCCTCTGCAAGCCAACCAAGCCTTAGCCGGCTTAGTTAACCACCTCTCAACGGCCATCGTTTTGGTCAATTCACGCTTGCAAATCGTGGCGCTCAACTTGGCAGCAGAAAACCTCTTTCGTGTTAGCCAACACCAAATGCAGCTAGAGCCACTAACCGCATTATTAAACCCAGACCCACACCTTGCACAACAGCTACAACAAAGCTGTGCCCAACAAAAATCCTTTACCATCCGCGACACACGAATCCAGCAGACCAACGGCCGCCAACTGTGGATCGACCTAACGGTAACCTCCGTAGACGAACTGGGTAGCCTCGCCTTGGAAATCCAACCCCTAGAACGTATGAAGCGACTCACGCAAGAGGCTCGCATGGTAACCCAGCAGCACGCTTCTTCTAACTTAGTACGCAACCTAGCCCACGAGATTAAAAACCCGTTAGGCGGCATACGTGGCTCTGCACAACTATTAGAACGAGAGCTAACGCCCGAGCAGCGAGAGTTTACCCACATTATCATTTCTGAGGCCGATCGCCTGAGAGACCTAGTAGACCGTCTGCTCGGACCACAACGCCAAGCCCAGAAGCAGGCCCACAATGTGCATCAGGTGTTGGATAAAATCGAGCAACTCATCAAGGCCGAAGCGGATCAGCGCATTAACATCGTTCGAGATTACGACCCCAGCCTTCCAGACCTACTGATTGACACTAACCAGCTAACGCAGGTGTTTTTAAACATCGCCCTTAATGCGCTACAGGCGCTCCTCGAACATCGCATAAGCAATGGCCGGATCACCTTTAAAACCCGTGCCGTACGCCGTTTCACCATAGGTAGCGTGTGCCACCGGTTAGTCTGTTGCATCAGCATTATAGACAATGGACCAGGCATTGCTGATGCCATTAAAGAAGAAATATTTTTGCCTATGGTTACCCACCGCGCCCAAGGTACCGGGCTTGGCCTGAGCATTGCCCAAAGCCTAATGCAACAGCACCAAGGCCTTATTGAGTGCGACAGCCACCCCAGTTACACCTGTTTTAATATTTACCTACCAATGGAGTCATCAACATGAACCATGACGTATGGATAGTAGACGACGATCATGCCATCCGTTGGGTGCTAGATCGGGCCTTAACGCAGGCGCAAATTTCTAGCACCAGCTACGAACACGGCCAACAACTGCTAGATGCCCTAGCGCACAGCTCACCCAAACTGATCATCAGCGACATTCGTATGCCTGGCATCGACGGCTTAAGCCTGCTCCAAGAACTGCAGCAACGCCTGCCCGATGTGCCGGTGATTATTATGACGGCCCACTCAGATCTAGACAGTGCGGTCGCGTCCTACCAAGGCGGCGCGTTTGATTATTTACCCAAGCCCTTTGATATCGACGAAGCCGTGGCATTGGTGCGCCGCGGCCTACAACATGCAGCCGAGCAGATGGCCACCAGCAAACCCGCTCCAGCGGCTGCCAGCGCCCAAATTATTGGTGAAGCCCCCGCCATGCAAGATGTGTTTCGCGCCATCGGCAGGCTCTCGCAGTCTAACATGACAGTCATGATCAACGGCGCATCTGGCACTGGCAAGGAACTCATCGCCCAAGCCTTGCACCAGCACAGCCCCAGAAGTGAGCAGCCCTTTATCCCCCTCAACATGGCTGCCATTCAGAAAGACCTCATCGAATCAGAGTTATTTGGCCATGAAAAGGGCGCCTTTACCGGTGCATCCAATCAACGTAAAGGCCACTTTGAACAAGCCCACCGCGGCACGTTGTTTCTGGATGAAATAGGTGACATGCCGGCCGAAGCACAAACCCGTCTACTTCGGGTACTGGCCGACGGCGAGTTTTATCGCGTGGGTGGCCACAGCCTTGTGAAGGTAGACGTGCGTATTATTGCCGCCACCCATCAAGACCTTACTAAACGCGTAGAACAAGGCCTGTTTCGTGAAGACTTGTATCATCGCCTCAACGTCATCCGTATTCCGCTGCCTAACCTCAACCAACGCAGCGAGGACATACCCGCCCTAGCCCAGCACTTCTTAACAAAAAGCGCGAAAGAACTGGCCGTAGAAGCTAAACTACTGTCCAGCGAGGCCGAACAACACCTGCAACAACTGCCATGGCCAGGCAACGTGCGTCAGTTAGAAAACGTGTGTCGCTGGTTAAGCGTTATGGGCAGCGGCAACCAAATTTTAGTCAGCGACCTGCCCCCAGAACTGCAGCAGCAAACCAACAAAACAGATGCCAACGACAACTGGCAAGTATTGCTTTCTAAATGTGCAAAAAAAGAATTACAATTTGGCCAACAACAATTGTTAGACCACGCCCTGCCGGCTTTTGAAAAGGTCATGATAGAAGCCGCCCTTAGCCACACTAACGGCCGTCGTCGCGAAGCTGCAGAATTATTAGGCTGGGGTCGCAACACCCTGACCCGTAAGATTAACGAACTTGGGCTTTAATTAAAATTGGTATATCCAATTGACATATCCCGCAAAGTAGCGCCATAGTTATCGGTATAACATCGCTAGAGGAGATAGGCCGTGCAACGAGGTAGTGTATTTAAAAGCAACCGCAGCCAAGCTGTGCGCCTACCGAAAAGCGCGGCCTTAGACGAAGATGTCAAAAAGGTGGACGTGGCAGTGCTGGACCGCGCACGACTCATTGCGCCTGCCGAAGAGTCTTGGGCCAGCTGGTTTAATGACAACCACGTGTCTGCAGACTTTATGCCCGAACGCGAGCAGCCACAAGGTCAAGAGCGCGAAACCCTCTAATGTTGCGGTACATGCTCGACACTAATATTTTGATCTACGCCATCAAAAACAAACCGTTAGAAGTACGGCGGGCTTTTGAACAGCATTCTGGCCAGCTATGCACCTCAACTCTTTGCTTGATGGAACTCAAATATGGCGCCGAAAAATCGGCTGCTCCTGCACAAGACCTAGCCACCATAAACGGCCTTGCCGCGCGCTTAGAGGCAATCGATTACGACGCCAGAGCAGCCACGCACAGCGGCCAAATTCGAGCCGGGCTGGCTCGTAGCGGGCAACCCATAGACCCTTACGACCAGATGATCACAGGCCACGCCCGCTCCCAAGGGCTAACTTTAGTTACCAACAACACCAAAGAGTTTGACCGGGTAGATGGTTTGCGGCTCGACAACTGGATAAACCACTAAACATGTTACACGTCGTTTTATTTGAACCAGAAATTCCGCCCAATACGGGCAATATTATTCGCCTGTGCGCCAACACCGGTTTTCAACTGCATCTGATTGAGCCTTTGGGATTTAAACTAGAAGACAAGGCCTTAAGGCGGGCCGGTTTGGATTACCACGAGTGGGCGCGTATGCAAGTGCATAAGAACTACGATGATTTTTTAACCAGCGTACAGCCAAAAGCCATATACGCCATGACCACCAAAGGCAGCGATTGTTTTAGCAAGGCGCGGTTTGAAAAAGGTGATGCAGTCATGTTTGGCCCAGAGAGCCGAGGCCTGTCCGAAGACATTAAAGCAAGGTGCGATGGCAGAATTCGCTTGCCCATGACAGCAGAAAGCCGCAGTTTGAACTTATCAAATTGTGCGGCTATTGTGGTGTACGAGGCATGGCGCCAGCTAGATTACGCTGGTGCTAGCTAGCTAGATTGCCGCGCTGCGCTCGCAATGACGGTAGCGCTGTGGGCGCAAAGACAAACGCTTAATGCGTTTGCTCTGGCTTTTCTTCGGCTGCGGCTTCTTCAGCTTGTGCTGCCTGCTGAGCTACGCTCTGAGCATACAAGGCATCAAAATTAACCGGTGACAACATTAAGGCTGGGAAGCTACCCTTTTGCACTAAGTTATCAATGGCTTCGCGAGCATACGGGAAAAGGATGTTAGGGCAGAAGGCACCCAGTACTTGGCCCATAGATTCTTTAGGCACGTTTGCAATGTGGAATAAACCGGCTTGCTGAACTTCGGTAAGATAAACCGTCTTTTCTTCTGCCATGGCAGTAATGGTGATACGCAAGACAACTTCGAAGGTGGTTTCATTTAGCTGACGCGCTTGACTGTTAAGGTCTACGCCCACTTCTGGCTTCCACTCTGCAGTGAATGACTGAGGTGCGTTAGGTGATTCGAAAGATAAGTCTTTCAAGTACACACGTTGGATCATAATCTGTGGCTGGGGGTTCTCTTCAGTAGCTTGTGCTGCTGCGCCTTTCTCTTCTTCACTCATGTCTTGATTCTCTATAATTTTTATTCAAGGTGCTTCTTTACGAAGCGTTTAATAGTGGGTCTAACTGACCCTGGCGCTCTAGCGCGTACAATTCGTCACAACCGCCAATGGCTTTATCGTTAATGATAATTTGAGGCACCGTACGGCCACCGGTGAGTTGCATCATTTGCTGGCGCAGGTCGTTGTGGCCATCTACACTAATTTCTTGGTAAGCAATGCCTTTGCTATCTAACAAACGTTTAGCGCGAAAACAAAAACCACAATAGCCCGAGCTATACATGGTTACATTGGCGCTCATTTACGTACCAATGGCAGGTTTTGACCAGTCCACTCGGCCATGCCGCCTGCCATGCGTTGAACGTTGCTGTATTCAGCTTTCTTCAATACATTAGCTGCACCTGACGCCGTTTGGCCGGTCTTACAAATAATAATAATGGGTTTGTCTCGGTATTTTTCAAGTTCCGACATACGCTTAGTGATGTCTGCAAAAGGAATGTTCTTGGCACCGATCACATGGCCCGCCTTATAGTCGGCCACAGCACGGATGTCTAACAGCAATACATCTTCACCGTTAGCCATAACTGTAGCCTGTTGCGGCGACACAGATGGCGCAGCTTTACGGCGTTCGGTAATTAATAGCACCGACAAGGTCAGTAACAGGGCCAACACCATTTCCCAATGGTTGATGGCAAATTCTAGGTAACGTTCCATAAGCTTTATGTTCCAGCAATTAGTATATGTGCGACAAGTCCGGCGGCATTATACGCCATAGCGTGGATAATTTGGGGGCGGACTGCTAAAATATCAAGTGCCCATTGCCCAATAAAATGACCATGACCACTTCAAACCCAAAAGCCCTTATTATTCTTGATGGATGGGGACAAAGCGAATCGTCTGCTTCCAACGCCATTAAAGCCGCCAACACCCCTACCTGGGACAGCTTGCTTGCTACTCATCAACACACGCTAGTCGGCACGTCTGGCGCAGACGTGGGATTACCAGACGGTCAAATGGGCAATTCAGAAGTGGGACACATGAATATTGGTGCCGGACGCGTGGTGTATCAAAACTTCACCCGCATTGGCAAAGCCATTGACGATGGCAGCTTCGCCGAAAACACGGTATTGCTCAGCGCCATAGATAAAGCCGTGGCCAACGAAGGCACCGTACACGTGTGCGGCTTATTGTCTGATGGCGGCGTACATAGCCACCAAGATCACTTATTTGCAACCTGCAGTCTGGCTCACAGTCGTGGCGCCAAAGCGATTGTTGTACACGCGTGGCTAGACGGGCGTGACACGGCGCCGAGTTCGGCACAA
The DNA here is from genome assembly GCA_965366045.1 of uncultured Oceanospirillaceae bacterium. Taxonomy (GTDB): domain Bacteria; phylum Pseudomonadota; class Gammaproteobacteria; order Pseudomonadales; family Balneatricaceae; genus Njordibacter. The sequence continues at coordinate 9,998 of CBDUDU010000037.1, read as the reverse complement.
GCCTTTATCCAAGCCCTTATGGATCATCTAGAGCCCATTAATGGCCGCATTGGCAGCTTGTGCGGCCGCTACTACGCCATGGACCGCGACCAACGCTGGGAGCGCACCGAAAGCGCCTACCGAGCCATGCGTTATGGTGAAGCCGAATACGAATGCTTGTCGGCCTTGAATGCGCTTTCAGAAGCGTATTTAAACAATAACACCGACGAATTTGTACCTGCCACAGTGATCCTTGATGAGCGCGGCCAACCCGCCACTATAAAAGACGGCGATACGGTACTGTGTGTTAATTTTAGGCCTGATCGCTCGCGTCAAATTACCCGCGCCTTTGTAGATCAAGAGTTCGACGGCTTCGACCGTGGTGACGCCTTAGACCTAGCCGAATTTGTAATGATGACCGAATATAGCGCCAGCATAGACACCGCCTGTGCCTACCCACCTATGAGTGTCACTAACGACTTGGGCGAAGTCATGGCCGCCCAAGGTAAAAAGCAATTACGTATTGCCGAAACGGAAAAATATGCCCACGTTACCTTTTTCTTTAGCGGCGGCCAAGAAGCACTCTACCCAGGCGAAAGCCGAGAGCTAATTCCTTCCCCCAACGTTGCCACCTACGACCTACAGCCAGAAATGAGCGCACCCGAACTGACCGACAAATTAGTGAGCGCCATAGAAAACCAAAGCTACGACTTAATCGTATGTAACTTTGCCAATGCCGACATGGTCGGCCACACCGGTAAATTTGATGCCGCCGTAGCCGCCGTAGAAGCTGTGGATGCTTGTCTTACCCGTATCGTTGCCGCGTTAGCTAAAGTGGATGGCGAAGCCTTAATTACGGCCGATCATGGCAACGTAGAATTAATGCAAAACCCCACCACCGGCCAACCTCATACGGCCCATACGCTTTGGCCAGTGCCGCTAGTTTATGTCAGCTCCCGCAGCCAAACTGCCAAACTCAGGGCCGGCGTACTCGCCGACATTGCACCGACGCTGTTACACCTGATGGCAGTGGGCCAACCTGCGGAAATGACCGGGCGTAGTTTGGTGGAATTTAGCTAACTTGCATTACTTGGCCAAAATTACATGTTGCTTACTATGGTTATGGGCCAGTTTGGCCGCAGCCAATAGCGAGCAGCAGGTTGAACAACGCATGCTGCAGCTAAAAGATGACATTAGCGTCCTGCAAACGTGGCTCAATAAGGCTCAAAACCAAGCCTCACAGCTGCAAAAGCAATTACGAATGCACGAGCAAAAAGTAAGCCAGCTCACCAAAAACATTAAACAAAACCAGCACGCCAGCCAGAACGCCAGCCAGCGTATGGAAAAATTACAAACGCAAGCCAGCCACCTGCAAGACGGCCTGGTAGACCAAGAACAGCAACTCGCCAACCAGCTCAAACGCCAATATCAGCAAGGCCAAAATCCAGCGGGCCACTTATTGCTCAACCTTAACAACCCCGCTAGCCTAGCGCGCAACATAGCCTATTACCAATACCTCAACCAAGCCAGCGCCAAACAAATGGCCGCCTACCGGCAAACTCTAGAAACATTGGCCCAAGTACAACAGCAGCAAGCCGACCTGAGCCTCAGCCTGCAACTCAAAGCCGAGCAACTCAAATTGCAGACATCACAACTGCAACAAACCAAACAGAAACTGGCTCACAACCTGTCGCAACTTAAAAACCAACAAATAAGCAAAGCACAACGCCTTAGTACCGCTAAGGTAGATCAGCAGCAAGCTCAAGAGTTGTTAGATCAAATTCAAATTGCCATTGCTAAAGCCAACATCAAAGTGGCTCACCAACCGTTCATAGACGCCAAAGGCCAGCTGCCTTGGCCGTTAAAGGGCACAGTGCTTAACCAGTTTGGGGTTACCCAATCGAGCTACCCCCTAAGCCAACAAGGCTGGCTCATTAGCGCTAAAGAAGGCACCGACGTAGTGGCCGTACACGGTGGCCAAGTGGTGTTTTCTGATTGGCTCAAAGGCTATGGCTTAGTGATCATCCTCGACCATGGCGACAACTTTTTAAGCTTATACGGACAAAACCAAGCCCTCTACTTAAGTGTTGGCGACCGAGTAAGCGCACAACAGTTGGTTGCCAGTAGTGGAAAGTCTGGCGGTAACGCGCAAACAGGTCTATATTTCTCCTTACGCAAACAAGGCCAACCCCTCAATCCCAAACATTGGTTGCAATAAAGTAGCCCTATGACTTCACTTTTCCACACCATACCGCCGCTGACTAAAATATGGCCTATTGCCACGGCGTTACGCTGCCTCACCCTTAGCTTACTGCTCGTTAGCGGCGCAGCAATGGCACAAGCCCCTGCCGCCAGCAATGTGCCGCTGGCAGCCCTACAATCGTTTGTGGCGGTGTATGAACGTATCCGCTTGCAGTATGTCGAGGCTAAAGATGACGAGCAATTATTGCAGCTTGCGCTACAAGGCCTGATCTTAAAACTCGACCCGCATTCTAGTTATTTGGATGCCGATGCCATGACCACATTACAACAAGATACTAAAGGCGAATACTCCGGCATAGGTGTGGAGCTTATTCCAGAAGGCAACTACATTCGTGTGATTACCCCCATTGATGACAGCCCAGCCCATAGAGCTGGCATTTTGCCAGGCGATTGGATTACCCACGTTCAAGGCCAAGCCGTTAAAGGCCTAGATAATCACGCTTTAGATCAATTAATGACTGGCCCAGCAGGCACCCAGGTCACATTGACCATTTTACGCAAGGGTAAAGAGCTCAAGTTCGAATTAACCCGCGAAGTTATTGTCACCGGCAGTGTGCGCGGTGAAATGATGCCTTCTAAGGTTGGTTACATACGCATTAGTCACTTTCAAGACCATACCAGCACCGACTTGCACCAGCAAATGCAAACCTTGTTAAATGCAGGTGCTACACGCTGGTTACTGGACTTAAGAAACAACCCCGGTGGCACATTGGATGCCGCAGCGGCAGTTGCCGACACTTTTTTGACCGAAGGCATGATCGTGTCTACCAAAGCACGCCAGCAGCAAGCCAATATGCGTTTTGATGCCACCGCCAGCGACCCAAGCCAAGCTTTACCACTGGTTATACTCATCAACAATGGCAGCGCATCGGCCTCGGAAATTGTAGCGGGCGCAATGAAAGACCACCAGCGCGCGCAGTTAGTAGGCACCACCAGCTTTGGTAAAGGCTCGGTGCAGTCGATTATTGGTTTACCCAACGGCGCCGGCATTAAGCTCACCACCGCCTACTACTTCACACCGAAGGGTCACAACATCCATAACAAGGGCATTGAGCCCCACCTGTTAGTCGATGATGAACCTAGTAATGAGCAGCAAAATGACCTTCAACTCGAAGCTGCACTGGCCTTGTTTAATGCCCAATAAAACCAACAACTCAATGAACTTAGCATGGCCTATTAGACCGAGTTTAAGCCTGCTACCTTGGCTATTAGTCGCCTTAATAAGCACTATTCCAAGTGTATGGGCAGAAGAACCCCAACCCGCCATGGTGATCATTATCGACGACCTAGGGTACAACCTCGCCAATGGATTAGGCGTGGTGAATTTACCCGGGCCCATTACCCTAGCGATTATGCCACACACTCCCTACGGAGCCTTGCTGGCCCAAAAAGGCGCCGCCGGCAACAAAGAAATTATGCTCCACGTGCCCATGGAAAACCATGCAGGCTTGCGACTTGGCCCCGGCGGCTTAACCCTTGCAATGCAAGAGCAAGAGTTTAAACAAGTATTGAGAAGCGACCTAGACAGCGTTCCAAATGTAGAAGGCCTTAATAATCACATGGGCAGCGCACTCACAGAGCAAGCTTTGCCAATGCAGTGGACCATGGATGTGGCCAAAGAATTGAATTTGTTTTTTGTGGACAGCCGCACAAGCGCCAAAAGTATTGCCCTACAGCAAGCCTTGATTCAACTGGTGCCAGCACTAGAGCGCGACGTATTTTTGGACAATGATACGGCACCCGAGGCGTTAGCCATACAGTTCCAACAAGCCAAAAAAATTGCCCATAAATACGGTTTTGCTGTGCTGATAGGGCACGCTTACCCAGCCACCATAGCGTTTTTAAATAAAAACCTACCTCAACTGGACGAAGCGGGTATTATGCTGATTTCTGCATCGGCCTTAATCAACCAATTACAGCCGCATCTCAATGCCCTTTGAGGCCATATACTGCTTGGCTTGTGGAATAGTGTATTCATTAAAATGAAAGATACTGGCGGCCAATACGGCATCAGCCTTACCTTCAATAACACCATCCACCAAGTGATCTAAATTACCCACGCCTCCAGAGGCAATAACAGGCACAGAAACAGCATCACTAATGGCACGGGTTAAACCTAAATCGTAGCCATTTTTAACGCCGTCTTGATCCATGCTCGTAAGCAATATTTCGCCTGCACCGTAAGCCACCATCTTAGCTGCCCACTCAACCGCATCAATGCCCGTAGGTTTGCGACCACCATGGGTAAATATTTCCCAACGTGGGGTTTCACCTACAGCACTTACACTCTTAGCATCAATAGCCACTACAATGCACTGAGCGCCAAAACGCCCAGCCGCCTGTTGTACAAAATCTGGATTAAATACAGCTGCCGAATTAATGCCCACTTTGTCGGCACCGGCGTTGAGCATGCGGCGAATATCTTCACAAGTGCGAATGCCGCCTCCCACAGTGAGGGGAATAAACACTTCGCTGGCCATTTTTTCTACCGTGTGCACCATGGTGTCACGGTTTTCATGGCTGGCGCCAATATCTAAAAAGGTAATTTCGTCGGCACCTTGCTCGTTATACCGCTTAGCCACTTCCACTGGATCACCGGCGTCTCGTATATCAAGAAACTGCACGCCCTTCACTACACGGCCGTTGTTAACGTCTAAACAGGGAATAATACGTTTGGCTAGGCCCATGTTGCTATCCTACTTTGGCAGAGAATTAAAGTTGTGCGTCGCAATAGTCTTGCGCAGCGGCCAAATTCAGTGTGCCTTCGTAAATAGCACGGCCAGTAATGGCGCCTACAATGCCGTCGCCAGACACAGCCGCCAAAGCCCGAACATCGTCCATATTTGTCACACCACCCGAGGCAATCACAGGGATACCCGCAGCTTTTGCTAAATGGCGTGTGGCTTCTACGTTGACACCTTGCATCATGCCGTCGCGGGCAATGTCGGTATACACAATGGAGCTCACACCATCATTGCGGAAGCGTTTGGCCAGATCAACCGCCGTAACATCGGTCACTTCGGCCCAGCCTTCTACAGCCACCATGCCGTCGCTAGCATCCAAACCCACAATAATTCGTCCCGGGAAATCACGACAAGCTTGAGTCACAAAGTCTGGGTCACGCACTGCTTGGGTACCAATAATCACATACTCAACACCCGCTTTTAGGTAGGCTTCTATAATCTCAGCATTACGAATACCGCCACCAATTTGAATCGGCAGCTTAGGGTAGGCCATAGCAATGGCTTTAACGATATCGCCGTTCACAGGGTTACCCGCAAATGCGCCGTTTAAGTCCACCAGGTGTAATCGGCGACAACCGGCCTCTACCCATTGGCGAGCAACCGCCACTGGGTCTGCCGAAAATACGGTAGAGTCTTCCATACGCCCTTGGCGCAAGCGTACACATTCACCATCTTTAAGGTCGATGGCAGGAATCATTAACAAAGGGTTTTGCGACATATTGATTAGCGGTAGCGGTTAACTACCGTCCCACTGTAAAAAGTTTTGTAAAAGTTTAAGCCCTGCAGAGTGGCTTTTTTCTGGATGAAACTGTACAGCAAACAAGTTTTCTCGCGCCAGCGCCACATCAAATTCAAGGCCGTAATTGCACGTGGCAGCCACAATGTCCCGAGCTTGTGTACGCACGTAATAGCTGTGCACAAAGTAAAACCGGCTGTTGTCTTCAATGCCGTTCCATAATGCATGGGGTTGTTGTTGCACTTGGTTCCAACCCATGTGGGGGACTTTTAAATGCGCCGCTTGCACGCTGTGCTGCTCGCCAAAAAAAGACACCTCGCCAGGCAATTGGCCCAAACAGTCCACGCCGCCATTTTCGCTGGAATGCTGCATTAAGGCCTGCATGCCAACACAAATGCCTAACATCGGCTTTTTGCCCATCTGGTCGGCCACAATTTGGTCCACACCTAGGCGTTTTATCTCCGCCATACAATCGCGAATAGCACCGACTCCAGGCAACAACACACGATCGCTGGCTTCAATTTTAGCGGCGTCACTGGTCACGTAAACACGGGTATCTGGGCAAACGTGTTCCAAGGCTTTGGCAACAGAGTGTAAGTTACCCATGCCATAGTCAATCACTGCAATGGATTTCATGTTAAGGGCCTATAAACTGCCTTTGGTAGACGGCATCATACCTGCCATACGCTCGTCGGCACTCAAGGCCATACGCAAGGCACGACCAAACGCCTTGAACACAGTTTCGGCTTGATGATGAGCGTTTTTACCACGAATATTATCAATGTGTAGCGTCACCTTGGCATGGTTCACAAATCCGTGGAAAAACTCGTCAAACAAGTCCACATCAAAACTGCCAATGCGGCCACGGGTGTATTCCACCTTATGAAACAAACCAGCACGGCCAGAAAAATCTAATACCACACGCGACAAAGACTCGTCTAACGGCACATAAGCATGGCCATAACGGGTTAGACCCTTTTTGTCGCCCACGGCCTCATCAATGGCCATACCCAAGGTGATGCCTAAGTCTTCTACGGTGTGGTGTGCATCAATGTGCAAATCGCCTTGGGCGTTAATGTCTAAATCAATTAAACCGTGGCGCGCAACTTGCTCTAGCATATGGTCCAAAAAGGGCAACCCAGTGACACAATTAAACTGGCCAGTGCCGTCTAAATTAACGCTGACTTTAATCTGAGTTTCTAGGGTATTTCTTTCCACAGTGGCGGTACGTGCAGACATGAGATGTCCTCGTGGTGATTGAATTAGCTATCGATGTAATGAGCCTCGATTATAAGGCCTTTAGCATGCATTTTACAAAGCGCTAACCCACTAAAACGTGCCTAAAGGACATAAAAAAACTGTATACTGCCCATAACCCGCTATCCGCCATCACATATACAGCCACATCCCAAAACTCATGCCCACTCAAGCGCACTTTGCCCAACAACTACTCCTCTGGTTTGATGACCATGGCCGTTACCACCTACCATGGCAGCAAAACCGCAACGGCTACCGCGTATGGGTGTCGGAAATCATGCTGCAACAAACTCAAGTCGCCACGGTGATCCCCTACTTCGAGCGGTTCATGCAGCGTTTTCCAAGTGTAGAAGCTCTAGCCCAAGCAGAGCAAGATGACGTATTAAGCCTTTGGACCGGCTTAGGTTACTACAGCCGAGCGCGTAACTTACATGCAAGTGCCATCTCTATATGTGAGCAACATCAAGGCCAAATGCCTAGCGACTTAGGGAGCTTAATTGCCCTCAAAGGTATAGGCCGCTCCACCGCTGGGGCAATTATGAGCCAAGCGTTCGATCAACCGGGGGTCATCCTAGACGGCAACGTAAAACGTTTACTCACCCGCCTACACGGCATAGAGGGCTGGCCGAGGCTCAGCCACATCGAAAAACAACTTTGGCAGCTAGCCACAGAACTTACACCCACGCAACGCAACGCCGACTACAGCCAAGCCATCATGGATTTGGGCGCCACCGTCTGTAAACCCAAACAGCCTCTGTGTGTCACCTGCCCCATGCAATCCACTTGCCAAGCCCTCGCCAACGACACGGTGGCACAAATACCCACACCTAAACCTAAAAAGGTGTTGCCTCAAAAAACCGTAAGTGTACTGTTACTCAAAAACCCACAAGGCCAAATCCAACTACAACAACGCCCAGCCAAAGGTATTTGGGGCGGGTTATGGAGCCTACCAGAGTACGCCAATCTAACCGCACTTCACGCCCACCTGGCGCTCAGCGGCCTACCGATCAACACGCAAACCTTGCCTACCATTAAACACGTGTTCAGCCACTACAAGCTCAGCATCCAACCACATCTATTGCAGTTACAGCACCAACCCACAAAAGTCGCCGAAAATGAGCAAAGCCGGTGGTACGACGCGGCGCAACTGCATACAATAGGCTTAGCCACACCCATTAAAAAACTACTCGAGAAAAACCAATGACACGCACCGTATTTTGCACCAAGTACAAAGCCGACATGGAAGCCATGGATCGCCCCCCATACCCCGGCGCTAAAGGCCAAAAAATCTTTGAGACGCTTTCTAAACAAGCTTGGAAAGACTGGCTGGCCCACCAAACTATGCTCATCAACGAAAAGCACCTCAACATGATGGATCCCGAAAGCCGCACCTACCTACAAGGCGAACTCGACAAATTCATCTCGGGCGAGGATTACGACCAAGCTGAAGGTTATGTTCCACCGTCAGCGTAACCAATTGACCCAACGATAAAGAAATTACTCACATTTCAGCAACTTATTGTTGACAGGAAAAACCAAAACGGGTTTAATACGGCCCTCTTCTCGGTAGCTCAACACGACGCAACAGGCCCAGAAGAGAGCAACGCAGTATTGCCCGGATAGCTCAGTCGGTAGAGCAGAGGATTGAAAATCCTCGTGTCGGCGGTTCGATTCCGTCTCCGGGCACCATTACACAAGGCTTTCAGCCAAATTAGCAAAATCTAAACAACATTCGGTCTACCCATGGTCTACCTCAGACTATAATTTCACTCATTGTCGAATAAGCACACCAAACGTCCCTCAATAGGTGGTCAACCCACTTTCGCGCCATGTTAATAGCGGATACCGTAGCCTTTCGCACTTATTTAGAAAGGACTCATCAAATGAACAGCATCGACCTAACCGACGTAAAAACACAACTCGCTATTGACCTACTTAGCAAGCTAACACCAATCCAAATAAGCACCCTAATTAACGGCACTAAATCGTTAAAGCCTGGTGATAACCTGGAGACACTAAAGCGCGAACTAGAATTACTTGGTTAGCTCCACAATAACCCCTGAGTGGTCCGTTAGCGTGTCGAGGGTGCTATGGTCGTAATAGCTAGCCATACACCGGCTGGTGGCTTCTGGGCCGGCTAAGGCGTGGTCAATCCTAAATCCGTTGTCAGCGCGTGAATACCAACTAAATTCAGGTGTTTGCTGGCCATTATGGGCGCGCCATAGGTCGGTTAGTGAATTGTTTGATAGGTAGTCAAATTGGCCCACAATAGAACTCGGCATTTTGGCTATATAGTTTTTTTGTACTTTGAGTTCCCTTGGCTTGCGTGGAATTGGGGCTGTTCATTGTCGCGCGTGGATCATGGAGGGCTGGATTCAGGTTCTATGCTGACGTAGGTATTGCTTACTTCACCATTTAAATCAGCGCTGTTCAAAACCACCTTAAAACCCCATAGCTGATGCACGTGTTTAAGCATGTCATGAGTATTGTCAGACATAGGCCGGCCATCCACTTGGGTATGCTGCAAGGTCAGGCTGCGATCACCTCGCAAGGCCACGTTAGTCACCTGAATATTTGGTTCGGTGCGGTTTAAACTGTATTCAGACGCCAGATCTGCACGAATCTGTTGGTATCCCTGTTCGTCGTGTATGGAAGACACCCGCACATGGTCCAAGCGCTCATCATCGACCACGGTAAATAATTTCAGATCTCGAATAACCTTGGGCGACAGGTATTGCAAGATGAAACTTTCGTCCTTGAAGTTGCGCATGGCAAAATCCAAGGACTGTTGCCAATCACTGCCAACCAAATCGGGAAACCACCGCTGGTCTTCTTCTGTGGGGGTTTCACAAATGCGCCGAATGTCGGTCATCATAGCGTATCCTAGGGTATAAGGATTAATGCCGCTATAAGCAGGATTGTTGAAGTCAGCCTGACGTAATACGCGGCTATGGATGTCAAAAAACTCCAGCATAAAACCATCGTTAATCAACCCTTGGGCATGCAACTCAGTAAAAATA
>CBDUDU010000036.1:0-20621 GCA_965366045.1 uncultured Oceanospirillaceae bacterium | reverse complement strand
AACCCCATTGTAAGACAATCAGCTCGTTAATTTGCAACTGCCGACAAAGAACTTTATCAATGAACTTCAGCACCTCCAAAAAACCAATCCTAATGCTCAGTATTTTGTGGTTAGTGGGCTGGACCTTGCGCGTACCCATTTTGACCGCGCCTCACTTAGCCATTCAAATTGCCGACGCATTTGGTTTGGGCGAGGCCGGAACAGGGGCGTTGACTACGTTACCTATGATCGCTGTGGCTTTTGGTGCTATTCCTGCGGCATGATGCTGGGTGAAATGATGGGTGCAGGTTTCACATTACCGGTCATCATGCCATTAGCAGATCATGATTGGCGTGTGGCTCTGGGGCTGTGATCGGTGCCAGTGATTGTGATCTCCTCGTTTATGCCGGGTCCATTGCAAACGGTTTATTATGCCACCAAGGCTTACGTGGCTTCTTTTTCTCAAGCTATTGCAGAAGAGGTGGCTAGCAATAATATAAGCGTAACTGCACTATGCCTTGGGCCAGTAGCCACGGGCTTTGTAGCCGCTGCGGATTTGGGTGGGGTGGCCGTGTTCGATCAATCAAAAACGGCAGAGTCCGTTGCTCGGTGTGGTTATAAAGCCATGATGCGGGGAGAGCTGGTGGCATTTAATGAAACTAAACCGAAGTTTTTATTAAACTGGGTGGTGCCAATTTTTACCACGCAAGTTAGTGTTGAAGGTGTCGCGCAAAGCGATGGAGAAGAACTGACGCCCAACGTGAAGCAGGTTGGTACTAGAAGCTAACGACGAAGAGCGAGCCTCATCACAAGGCCCGCCAACCTAGACCTTTGCAACAAACGGCATTTTGATACCTAAAATCAGACCATTGCCGAGCAATACAAGCGCTAAACCAGTCACGCTACTTAGGGTCCATACATACCCTTCAAACACAGTAGATAATGCGAGCGCGACTACAGGGAACATCACCGTAGCATAGGCCGCTTTGTTGGCGCCGATGCGGCCCACTAAAGAAAGGTAGGCGGTAAAGCCTGCAACCGTGCCTATAACGGCCAAATACAATAAGCTGCCCAAGTACTGAGGGCGAGTATCCCACGCGAGGGGGGTGCCGGTAATGACGAGTAAGGCGGCCAAAAACAAGGTGCCGTAAATCATGGCGTAGGCATTGCTGGTAAAGGGTTTTAGGCCCTTTTTATTGTGCCTGACTGAAATCATGTTACCCAAGGAAAAGAAAAAAGTGCCTAAAAAGGCAAGGCCAATGCTACCAAAATTTACTCCCTTGTCGGAGTCTGCTTGTAACTCTGGCCAGAACATTAAACTCAGACCAATGATGCCTAGAATACCAGCGCCAAACACAGCGCGGGTTGGACTTTCACCCCAAAAAATACGGTTGTTTACGGCATTAAATAAGGTGGCGGAAGAAAAAATGACCGACAACAAACCACTAGAAATCGACAGTCCAGCGCTATAAAAACAAACAAAATTCATAGAAAACAAACACATGCCCTGCAGCACCATAAAGCCGTGATCGGATTTGCTGGTGGCTTGTAGGCGTCGGCTTATAAGCACTAGCGGTAACATAATGGCCGCCGCTATGGCAAACCGATAAAACACTGATGCCAGCACCGCCACTTGGCCTAATTGCCAATGAATGGCGATCCAAGTGGTGCCCCAAATAAGCACAGTGGATAAGTAGAGGAATTGCGTCACGCCGGCGTCCTTTTTGGCAGTGTTCGTATTATAGTCGGCTAGCTAGATAAGTCTGCTATAGGTGTAGCAAAACTCTGTGCCATATCCCATGGGAAACGAATCCAGGTGTCTTGGCTGACTTCGGTAATGTAGAGATCTACAGTGGGTTTGCCAGCCGGTTTGGCATACACGGTGGCGAAGGTGGCTTTAGGCACCAAGGCACGTACTGCGGCGGCGGTTTTGCCTGTGTCTACTAGGTCATCGATGAGCAAAAAGCCTTCGCCGTCACCGTCAAAACCCTTGAGCAACTTAAGCTCGCCTTGCTTGCTGGCTTCTACGCCTTCTTCGAGTTGGCCATAGCTAGAAATACAAATGGTGTCGATTAAGCGAATGTCGAGTTCACGGGCAATAATGGCGGCAGGTACCAAACCACCACGGGTAATGGCAATGATGCCTTTCCATGGGCCTTGTTCAAGCAAGCGCCAAGCCAGGGCGCGAGCGTTACGGTGTAATTCTTCCCAAGAGATTGGGTAGTCTTTGTTGTAGGGGTTGCTCATGTTAAGTCCTGTGCTAAATACTGATTTTTTAGATTCACATAGTTGTCGGCCATGTAAGTGAGGCTAGATAACTCAGATTCGGTGAGGGGGCGCTTTTGCCTTGCTGGGCTGCCGGCGTACAAAAAGCCGCTGACTAAACGTTTGCCGGGTGTTACTAGGCTGTTGGCCGCAATCATCACATCGTCTTCGATGACCACGTCATCCATAATAGTACTGCCCATACCAACCAATACCCGATCACCAATGATACAACCATGTAAAATGGTCCGATGCCCTACGGTCACTTGATCACCAATGATGAGCGGGTAGCCGGCTGGATTGCTGGTGTTTTTGTGACTGACGTGGAGAATGGAACCGTCTTGAATACTGGTGGAGTGGCCAATACGGATATGGTTCACATCACCACGCACCACACTGTAGGGCCAGACTGAAGAATCTGCGCCAATGTGGACATCACCAATAATGATGCATTGCTCATCAATAAAGGCATTGGCGTGAACTTGAGGCTGTACGTGTTTTAATGGGCGAAGGGCCATTGTTATTCCTAATTATTGCCAAACGAGGGCTTATTTTAAGCCAAAGCATTGGGTAATGCTAAAAGAGGCACTATTATAACCTCACTAACATACAAAACAATCGACGGAACACAATGGCTAGTCAATCTCTATTGCAGCAATTAAAACTACCCGACTTCACCTCCCTAAATCCTGCTGGACTCGCCGCTAAGTTAGACCAAAAGCTGGCACAAAATCTACGGGCCATTGAGCAACTGTTAGGAGAGGGGGCGACGGACTACGCCAACTTAGTGCCTGCTCTAGAAGTGTTAGACGATGACATTGGCCAGCTTTGGGGGCCGCTCAGCCACTTGCACGGCGTGAGTAATACGGAGGACATAAGAGCTGCATTTGATGACTGTTTGCCTAAGCTGACCGCGTACGCCACCCAGTTGGGGCAAAACAAAGGCCTGTATCTGGCCTTTGTGGCACTTTCTGAAAGCCAGGAGTTTGGCCGGCTTAGTCAATCGCAACGGCAGTTTGTAGGGCTACAGATTAGGGACTTTAAGCTTGCGGGTGTGGCCCTGAATCCACAACAAAAAGTTGAATATGGGCAGCTAAAACAACAGATGGCAGAGCTATCTACACAGTTTTCAAACCACCTAATGGATGCAACAGAGGCGTGGTCAAAGCACTTTAATGATAGTGAGCGCTTACTTGGATTGCCGGAATCAGCGCTGCAGCAAGCACAAGAGGCGGCCAAGGTTAAACACAATTCGGGCTATTTACTGAAACTAGATTTTGCCTGTTATCACGCGGTGATGACCTTTGCCGAGCAGAGTGAATTACGCCAAGAAATGTATCAAGCCTTTAATACCCGTGCGTCAGACCAAGGTCCTCAAGGGGGTAAGTTTGATAACAGCCAGATTATGACTGACCTAGTGAGCTTGCGTCACAAAGTGGCTCAACTTGTGGGTTATGACAATTATGCAGAATACTCAGTAGCCACCAAAATGGCCGACTCAGCACGCGCTGTAGAACGCTTTTTGTTGGACCTAGCCGCCGGTTGCAAACCTCAAGCCCAAGCCGACATGCACCAGTTACAGAATTACGCGTCAGAGCAGCAAGGCCCTAGCCCCCTAGCGGCATGGGATGTAGCCTATTACAGCGAAAAGTTACGTCAAAGCCAGTATGACTTGTCGCAAGAAGAGTTAAAACCTTATTTTTCTCTACCCCAGGTGCAAGCTGGGCTATTTGCCGTAGTTAATCGAATTTACGGTATCGAAGTGACGCCTTGCACCGGTGTAAGCACCTGGCATGAGGATGTGGGTTTTTATCAGGTCGCTCACCAAGGCAAGGCCATAGGCTATTTCTATTTTGATTTGTATGCGCGAGATCAAAAGCGCGGGGGTGCTTGGATGGACGAATGCCGCAATCGTCAGTACCAAGCGAATGGTAAATTGCAGCTACCGGTGGCGTATTTAGTGTGTAACTTTGCTGCACCTGTGGGCGATCAACCGGCCTTATTAACTCATAACGAAGTGACGACCTTGTTTCATGAGTTTGGTCATGGTTTGCACCACATGATGACCAATATCGATGTGGCGGGGGTTGCCGGTATCAATGGCGTTGCTTGGGATGCTGTTGAGTTGCCAAGCCAATTGTTGGAGAACTGGTGTTGGCAAGAAGAGTCGTTGCGTATGTTCGCAAAACACCATCAAACCCAAGCGCCACTGCCTGAGGCGTTGCTACAAAAAATGCTAGCGGCTAAGAACTTTCAAGCCGGTATGTTTTTAGTCCGTCAGTTGGAATTTTCGCTGTTTGATTTACGTTTACATATGAATTACCAACCTGACAAACCACAATCGGTGCAAGCGGTGCTTGATGCCGTGCGCCAAGAAGTGGCCGTGGTACAGGCGCCGGAATGGAATCGTTTTCAGCATGGTTTTGCGCACATATTTGCCGGCGGTTACTCTGCTGGTTACTACAGTTACCTATGGGCTGAAGTGCTTGCCTCAGACGTATTTAGCCGGTTTGAAGAAGAGGGGATCTTTAATCCCGAAACTGGTGCCGCCTTGTGGCGTGACATTACCGGCCAAGGGGGCAGTCGCGACGCTATGGATTTGTTTGTGCAGTTTATGGGCCGTACACCCACAGTGGATGCGTTGATGCGCCATAAGGGTTTAACTGGAGCGAATGCGTAATGAAAGTAAGATTTATTGCCGGTATTGTGTGCCCTAAGTGTGGTGCGCAAGACAGTGTCCGTATTCATATTGCCGAAGCGGGGGAGGTGGATGAACAATTACGCGATTGTGTGACTTGCGGCCACGAAGAGCGCCTAGGCCAAGGCGCGGCAGCAAGGCAGGAAGTGCCCACACGCGTTAATCAAAGTAGTAAGGCTAATGCGGTACAAGAGGTGGAAGCGCAGCCGTTAAAACTGCAATAGTTGGCATAGGGGTTAGGCTACAAACCATGCCTGTTTGTAGCTCAGCCACACATAGCCTGCCAAGGCGACTAAGGCCCGAACTCCACAAAAACCTAAAAAGGCCCACCACAAACCGTCATTGCCCCAAGGTAACAGTAGATACCAAAGGGGCAATAGGGCCAGTAAGCTAGCTAACACCGAATAAAACATTGCCTTGGCCTGTGTGGCGCCCACAAAAATACCATCAAACAAATAACTCCATACGCTCACTAGTGGCACCCAGGTGACCCAGATGGCATGTTCGCGAGCGATTTGGCGCACGCTTTCAATGCTAGTTAGGCCATGGATAAAATAGTCGCTGAGTAACCAAAACCCCATGGTAGCCAGAAAGGCGACCACCAAAGAGTAAACGGCAGCGCCGTTACATAGTTGATAAAAACGCTGTTTTTGCCGAGCGCCAATGGCTTCACCCGAGGCCGCCTCAACCGCAAAGGCAAACCCATCTAGCGCATACGCCAGTATGGCCACATATTGCAGCAACAAGGTGTTGGCGGCCAATACGTAATCACCCATGCGGGCGCTCTGAGAGGTGATGAAGGCAAAGGCAAATAACAGCATTAAGGTGCGTACAAACAGGTAGCTGTTAAGCTTTACCAATTTTTTAGCCAGTGCCGAAAAGGCCTGAATATTAAAGCTAAAACGCTGGTCAAGTTGTTTAAGGTGGCGCCAAACCAATGCTAAAGCCAACAGCAAACCACAATAGTCGGCTAATAAACTGCCCCAGGCAACACCGGCACTGGTCATGTCATACACCATCACAAACAATAAGTTGAAGGCAATATTGCTCAGGTTGGTGACGACTAGCAATATTAATGGGCTGCGGCTGTCTTGGCGGCCTAACAACCAGCCTAAACAGGCATAAGTGATGAGTACCGCCGGAGCACTGTATATACGGATGGATAGATATTCATTAGCCAAGGCCGATACAGCTGTACTGGCTCCCATGAGCTGTACGCCCAAGGGAATGAGCCAGCTTTGTAACACCACAATGCAGCAACCAATGAGCAGGGCCAACAGGCTTGGCATGATGAACAGCCGCATTAACGCTTGGGTATCACAGGCCCCTTGAGCTTGGGCCGTGAGGCCTACTGTGCCCATGCGCAAAAACCCAAAGGCCCAATAAATAAATGACAATAAAGTGGCCCCCAAGGCCACTGCGCCTAAATACTGCGGTGCGTCCAAATGTCCCATAATGGCGGCATCAACCAGGCCCAATAAGGGCACGCTGATGTTCGACAAGATCAAAGGCCAGGCTAAGTACCACAATTGGCGCATGTGCTGGCTACGTGGCTGGTATGACGCCCACTTAGCCATCAATTGCGTCACGGGTGAGTTTGCCTAATGGATCGGGGCAGACTAAATAACACAAAAAATAATGCACTGGCTATAATCACCACTGAAGGCCCTGCTGGCGTGTCGTAGAACCACGACAAAGCTAAGCCGCCACTCACCGCGATCATGCCTAATAAACTGGCTAACAAAGCCATTTGTTCCGGCGAAGAAGATAACCGCCGAGCCGCTGCCGCAGGAATGATGAGTAACGAGGTGATGAGTAACACACCCACCACTTTCATCGCTACGGCGATGACGATAGCGACCAATAACATTAACAAGGTACGCATCCACGCGACGTTTATGCCTTCGACTTGGGCCAGTTCTTCGTTGACAGTAATGGCTAACAACGGCCGCCAAATAGGCACCAAAATAATTAACACCAATAAACAGGCCACTGCAATCCAAATTAAGTCTTGTTGGTTAATAGCCAGCAAATCACCGAACAAAAAGCCGATCAAATCAAAGCTTTGATGGTCGAATAGGCTCAGGCTCACAAGGCCTAGCGACAGACTGGCGTGGGACAAAATGCCCAGTAAGGTGTCGGTGGCAATAATGCGGCGGTGCATCAATGTGCTCAGTAATATGGCCAACAATAAGCACACTAATACCACAGCAAGGCTCAGGTTGATCTGCAACAACAGCCCCAAGGCAACGCCCAACAATGCGGCATGGGCCAAGGTGTCACCAAAGTATGCCATACGACGCCACACCATAAATGAGCCCAATGGCCCGGCTATTGCGGCGATCATCAAACCACCCAACCATGCCCATAATAAAAAACTAGCCATGATCACAGCCCTCGTGGTGTTGCCCGGCAATGATATCGCCATGACTGGTGTGGTGATGGTTATGTTGGTGATTGTACAGGGCCAAGCTGCCAGCGCCTTGTGCGCCAAATAGTTCGGTAAAGGCAGGGTCTTGGCTCACTTGTTCAGGATGCCCAGAACAACAAATATGCTGGTTTAAACAAATTACCTGATCAGTCGCCGCCATGACTAAATGCAGGTCGTGAGAAACCATTAGAATGCCACAGCCTAATAGATCACGAATTTGTTTTATGAGGCCATACAATGCTACTTGCCCGGTTACATCCACGCCTTGTACTGGCTCATCCAATACCAGTAAGTGAGGTTTGCGCAGTAGCGCGCGCAATAACAAAATACGCTGAGTTTCACCGCCTGAAAGCTGTTGCATGGGTTGGTTAAGCAGCTTGTCTGCGCGGCACTGCAGTACCAGTTGTTGCCATAAGTCGGCGTCTAGTTTGTGCTGTTTATGGCGGCCCAAGTCTAAAAAGCGCTGCACTGTCAGCGGTAGGGTGTTTTCTAGTTTTAATTTTTGCGGCATGTAACCAATGCGCAGGCCTGCCATGGTCGTAATCTGGCCGGCGTCGGTTTTCATGAGTTTTAACAGGCTACGCACCAAGGTCGACTTGCCTGCACCATTAGGTCCAATGACGGTGGTGATTTGGCCAGCTTGCAGGTTAAGGTGAATGTCTTTAATAAGCCATCTGTCGCCGCGCTTAACGCCCAGGCTTTGGGCAGATAACAGTAAATCGCTCATACAAAGGCCTCGGTGTTGGCATTTTTGCTGGCACACTGCTCACAAGTGCCAGCCACTTCTATAGTGTGTTCTTGTACTGTAAAGCCATGTTTTTCGGCGCTTAGTTTTAACGCCAAGTTAAGGTATTGGCTGTCGACCTCTTGTGCTTGATGGCAATCTTGGCACAACAAAAAGTGGCCTTGGTGGGCTTTTTCTGGGCTGCAGCAACCCACGTAGGCATTAATGCTCGCCAGTTTGTGTAATAGGCCTTGAGTGCCCAAAAATTCAAGTGCGCGGTACACCGTAGGCGGCGCCGAGTTAAACCCTTCGGCGGCTAAGCTGGCTAGTAAGTCATAGGCTCCTAGAGGCTGATGGCTTTGCCAAACTAACTCCAAGACCCGTTGCCGCACAGGCGTAAGCCGTACACCACGGTTTTTGCACAAGCTTTGAGCTTGGCTAATGGCGCTGGAAATACAACGGGTGTGGTCGTGGGGGCCAAAGGCGGTAGCCTGCATAATGGTGTGTTTCTCAGTTGACGATTGTTATAATATAACATAGCATTGCCAGCAAATTCTAATCTTGTGAGAAAACACCCACTACTATGTCTTTTGTGACTCGTTGTTTGTCATTAGCCGGCACGGCTTTCATCCTTTTGTTCGCAAACACCACCGCATCGGCTGCGCCCAATGTCTTACCCAGTACACAAGCGCTAGCTCTAGTGTTTGCAGAAGTTGCAGGAACGTTAGCTCAGCCGCTATTGCCGCCCAATGTCTCACCCCATGAGTTTAGCCTTAAACCAAGTCACATTCGTCGCCTTCAGAGTGCCGAACTTGTGGTTTGGCTTGGCCCCGAGCTTGAGCCATATTTAGCGAAGACCATGGCGCGTATACCGGCCCATCAGCAACTCATCATTAGTAAAGGCGGCTCAGACTCAAGTGCAGCAGCCGGTTATGGGCAACATCCATGGACTAGCCCTGCGTATTTGTTACAAGGCATAAACCAACTTAGCCAACGTTTGGGTACCAAGAGGGATAATTCCACGTGGATAGAAACTATGAGCCAGTTGCAGCTTGAGCTTGCTCAGCATGTAAAAAAACTGAATCACAAGGATCAAGGTTATCTTATATATCACGATGGATTAGATGGATTTGAGGCCTTTTTTGATTTAACCCACTTGGCTAGTTTTACCGGTGCCGATGATCAAGCCCCGGGGGCCAAACGTTTAGCTAGTATTGCTCAACTGGTGCAAGAGGGTAAGGTGGCCTGTATTTTGGTAGACCATGAGGTTAAGCATAACCTTGTTGATGCCGTAGTAGGGCCAGAGGTTAAACGCATCCAAATTGATATTTTGGCGGCCAACAGCCACAGCCTGACCGAGTACATCACTGCGCTACAGCAAGCCTTATTGAGTTGTGGCCGCTAACAATAACAGTCGTAGGCGACACTGTAGCTTAAGATAGTTGTTGAAACTGCCGCATACGGTGGCTTAAAATATCGCGGAACACGTCTGGGTCTTTAAGTACCGTCACGCCTTCTTCGCGCTGGTGTGAATCTAAACCGTGGAAAGTCTCTAAGCGAGATAACCAAAAACGCATAGCAGCCGCCACTAACATGGCATTCCAATACTGTCGTTCAGCATCGTTAAAGGGGCGTACTTGCGCATAGGCTGTTAAAAATGCGTCATATAGCGCGGGGTCAATACTTCCGTCTGCGGCAATACACCAATCATTGACCGTTATCGCAACATCAAACAACAAGTAATCATTGCTAGCATTGTAGAGATCAATGGTGGCGCTGAGTTGGCCTTGGTTAAAGAGGGCGTTGTCGTGAAACAAGTCACCGTGCACTACTCCCATGGGTAGGTCGGGGGACTGTGCTTGCATAGCATCATACTGGCCAATGGCCATCATTAACATGGTGGCATCTTCTTCATCTATACAGCTGGCAGCTCGGGGGCCTAATTGGTTCCACCATGAGGCGCCACGATGGCTGCGGCGGTCGGTGGTAAAACTTTGGCCTGCCACATGTAAGCGGGCTAATTCGGCACCCATGATGGTGCACTCGGCCACGCCAATTTCACAACGTGCCAAATGATCGCCAGCAAAACGAGGAAACAGCAGTGCTGGTTTGTCGGCTAACCAAGTGAGTGCAGAGCCTTGGGTGTCTCGCAATGGGGCGGGTACGGTGATGTTATGGGCTACAAAGTGCTCGGTTAAATCTACAAAGTAGGGGATCTCATCATATCCCAAGTCTTCAAACAAGGTGAGCACAAACTCCTGCTCTGGTTGCCCTGCAATGTGTGTGGTGACAAAGTAATTGGTGTTTTCGATGCCACCACTAATGCCTTTGAAATCCACTAATTCGCCAACAGCAAAAGGGGCTATGTAAGCGCTAATTTGAGCGCTGGTGAGATGGGTGTATATGGCCATAAGATTGCTACTGTGTAATGCTGAATTAGGTCACTAAATCGGTTGCAAATAGTACGCTGTGACCGGCTTCAATTCAAGTTTCGGAGCATGCATTATGCTATTCTTTGGGGCTGAGCATTAATTTTTTGTCTGAGACACCTCCATGACCGCAAAAGCTTCCACCCCCGTAGTACTGGTAGATGGTTCATCCTACTTGTTTAGGGCCTACCATGCGTTGCCGCCACTAAATAACAGTAAAGGCATGCCGACAGGGGCCATCAAAGGCGTGGTCAACATGATGCGTAGCTTGGCAAAGGACTATGCTAACGCCAATCTCGTGGTGGTGTTTGATGCCAAAGGGCCAACCTTCCGTAACGAAATGTACTCCGAGTACAAGGCACACCGCCCACCTATGCCCGATGACATGCGCCCACAAATTGAGCCCATACATCAGATCATTAAAGCCATGGGTTTACCTTTGTTAATGATTTCTGGGGTTGAAGCAGACGACGTGATTGGCACTTTGGCGGCGCAAGCGACCGAGCAAGGTATTGATACGCTAATTTCCACCGGCGATAAAGACATGGCGCAGTTGGTTAGCCCCCATGTGGGTTTGGTGAATACCATGACCAATACCTACCTTAATGAAGCCGGTGTGGTGGAGAAGTTTGGTGTAAGGCCAGATCAAATCATTGATTATCTCGCCATTGTAGGCGATAAAGCAGATAACATCCCGGGCGTGCCAGGTGCAGGGCCAAAAACGGCGGTAAAGTGGCTGGCTGCCTACGACAACTTAGAGGCCCTAATGGATAACGCCGATGAGATTGGTGGCAAAATAGGCGAAAAATTACGTAACGCGTTAGAGTTTTTACCTTTGTCTCAAGCCTTAACAACCATCAAGTTAGATGTAGAATTAGAGCAACGGCTAGATCAAATTAAACCTAAGCCAGTGGATCAGGCTGCGTTATTGGCTTTGTATGAAGATCTTGAATTTAGATCGTGGGCCAATGTCCTTATACAAGCCGGCGTCACTGCCAATAGCCAGCCAGTGGCAGCATCGCAGGATCCAACTCCGCGTTCTTCTTCGGCTCCGGAGCCTGAGGCAAAGCCTGCCAAAGATGCTCCAATACCTGCGCAAGTGGCAGCCACTCAATACACCACTGTTGCAACTTTGGCAGAGCTTGAGCCGTGGTTAGAGGCGTGCCGTAAGGCGCCTATATTCGCTTTTGATACAGAAACTACCAGTTTAAACTATATGGAAGCACAGCTCGTTGGCGTGTCTTTTTGTATCGACGCCGGTACTGCAGTTTATGTGCCTTGCGGACATGATTACGTGGGTGCGCCAGAGCAAATTAGTCGGCCAGACTTAATTGCCGTATTAAAGCCATTGCTGGAAGATCCTTCTCAAATCATTGCCGGACAAAACCTCAAGTACGACATGAATGTGCTGGCCAATTACGACATTCAGTGGGGCGCGCAGATCGTCGACAGTATGTTGCAATCTTATGTGCTTAACTCCACAGTCAGCCGCCATAATATGGATGCCTTGGCACAGCATTACTTGGACTACCAAACCGTAAAATATCAAGACATTGCCGGTAAAGGGGTCAAACAACTCGCCTTTAACCAAGTTGATTTGGAACAGGCGGGCCCCTACGCCGCAGAAGATGCAGACATCACCCTACGTCTGGTTCAGTATTTTGCAGCCTGCCTCGCTCAGGAAGAGAGTTTATTGTCGGTTTACGAGACCATTGAAACGCCGCTTATTGGTGTGTTATCCCGCATGGAGCGAATAGGCGCCTTGGTTGACGCTAAAATACTGGGAGAGCAAAGCCAGGCTATTGGTGTGCGTTTAACCCAATTGGAGCGTGATGCTTACGATTTGGCGGGCGAAGTGTTTAATCTGGCCTCTACGCAACAGTTGGGTGCTGTATTGTATGAAAAGCTGGGTATTCCAGTGATTAAAAAAACACCAAAAGGCAAGCCCTCAACTGCAGAGGCGGTATTACAGGAACTCGCGCAAGAGCATGAACTGCCTAAGCTGCTGATTGAGTACCGCAGCCTAAGCAAGCTCAAATCGACCTATACCGACAAGCTGCCATTAGAAATCAATCCCGCTACCGGTCGTATCCATACGTCATACCATCAGGCTGTTGCGGCTACGGGGCGCTTATCGTCTAGTGATCCTAACTTACAAAACATCCCGATTCGTAGTGCCGAAGGCCGCCAGATAAGGCAGGCCTTTGTGGTGCCGCAGGGTAAGGTGATGGTGGCGGCGGATTACTCTCAAATTGAATTGCGTATTATGGCGCACCTGTCGAAAGACGAAGGTTTGCTCAATGCCTTTGCTACGGGGCAGGACGTGCATAAGGCGACGGCCGCAGAAGTATTTGGTGTGACGCTAGAAGAAGTGACTATAGAGCAGCGACGTAGCGCAAAGGCCATTAACTTTGGTTTGATCTACGGGATGTCGGCATTTGGTCTGGCTAAGCAGCTAGGTATCAGTAGGGCTCAGAGCCAAGATTATATTGGCCGGTACTTTAGTCGTTACCCTGGAGTGCAAGAATACATGGACCAAACCAAGTCGCAGGCTTCGGAGCAGGGTTTTGTCGAAACGATTTATGGCCGCAGGTTGTACTTGCCAGATATCAAAGCCCGTAATGCCATTGCTCGCCAAGCGTCGGAACGCACCGCCATTAATGCGCCCATGCAGGGCACAGCAGCAGACATTATAAAACGCGCCATGATAGATGTGGACGCTTGGTTAAATCAGAGCGGATTAGATGCGCGCATGATCATGCAAGTGCACGATGAATTGATTTTTGAAGTGGAGAAGACGCAAATAAATGAGCTAATTGTCGGCGTGAAGCGCTGTATGGAAGGCGCTGCGCAACTTGAGGTGCCACTTATTGTGGATGTGGGCAGTGGCGATAATTGGGACCAAGCTCACTAAATTAAATATTTTTTAACTTAGTGGGAACTAAACTCCAAATGCGTCGTCATAGTAGGTAACTAGCTAAGCGTCATCAACATGATATAAAAAAGAAAAAAGACGCCCCACCCTGAACACCGTTCCCCTCGGTCTTCAGGGTTTTTTTGCCTACAAGTATAGCTAGATCCTGACCTTCGTTGGGATGACGGGTTACTCGGATTCAGGCTCTGCGTCGGGTAAATCTTCTTCGACAGGCTTCAACCAATGCACCAATTGGCGCTCAAGATCAGCAATGCCCTCGCCCTTGGAGGCAGAAAAGCTTTGCATGGTAATTAACCCTTGTGGGTGTTCAGGCAGGCCTTTTATGACTTCCGTTTTGGCGTTCATAATGCCGTTTTTCTTGAGTTTGTCGGCTTTAGTCAGCAACAAATGCAGCGGCAAGTCCGAAGCAATACACCAATCGATGATCATGCGATCAAACTCTTTTAGCGGATGACGAATGTCCATCACCAACACCAAACCCGCCAAACTCTGCCGTACCTCTAGATATTGGTTAAGGTGTTTGCGCCAGTTGAGTTGCATGGCCATAGGTACTTTTGCGTAACCGTAACCTGGCAAATCGACTAATCGACATTGTTCGAGGTTGAGGTTAAAAAAGTTAAGTAGTTGCGTACGCCCAGGTGTTTTACTGGTGCGGGCTAAGCGTGGGTTACGAGTTAGGGTATTGATGGCGCTCGATTTGCCGGCGTTGGAGCGACCAGCAAAGGCGACTTCGGCGCCTATATCGTCGGGGCATTCACTCACTTTACTAGCGCTCGTGAAGAATTCTGCGGAGCGAAATTTTACGTGTTGTTCAGTCATGGCGTCTGTCATTTGTAGATTAGGCTGCATTTTACCTGATTTTTGCGCAAATAAACCCTGCTAAAGGGCAGATCTGAGGGATACATGGGTGAAGTATCATTGAAGTCGTGCCACCTGCACCTTATAATGCCTGCATTGAAATTTTTACTTTTGAAAAAATACGGGAATATCCATGAAGAAACTAGTTGCATGTTTGATGATTGGCCTTGGCTGGATGAGCTTTGCCTATGCCGGTGGAGACGCCGATGCAGGGCAAGGTAAGGCCGCAGTTTGTGGCGGTTGCCACGGCGCCGACGGCAATAGCTTGATCGCAAGCTTTCCTAAGCTGGCTGGCCAAGGTGAGCTGTACCTGGTTAAACAAATGATGGATATTCGTGACGGTGCTCGAGAAGTGCCACAAAT
Source organism: uncultured Oceanospirillaceae bacterium (assembly GCA_965366045.1). Classification (GTDB taxonomy): domain Bacteria; phylum Pseudomonadota; class Gammaproteobacteria; order Pseudomonadales; family Balneatricaceae; genus Njordibacter. The sequence goes on along the minus strand of CBDUDU010000036.1, from coordinate 5,939 downwards.
GGCAGGTCTATTGACCTCATTGTCGGATCAAGACCTAGCGGACATCGCAGCATATTATGCTGCGCAAACTAGCAGCATCGGTGCTACTGACCCAGCCATGGTTGATTTAGGTCGCCAAATGTACCGTGCTGGTAACGCTGCCAAAGACGTTGCAGCATGTACTGCATGCCACTCGCCTACCGGCGCTGGTAACGCCCAAGCGGCGTTCCCTGCGTTGAGCGGCCAACATGCCGACTACATCATCGCCCAGTTACAGGCGTTCCGTACCGAAACGCGCACTAACGACAAGGCCAAGATCATGCGCCAAGTTGCAGCCTTAATGAGTGATAAAGAGATTGCCGCAGTGGCAAGCTACATTCAAGGTTTGTCTAACTAGCAATAACAGGCACTCAAAAAAGGCGGCTAAGGCCGCTTTTTTTATGCGCCCTAAGTAAAGACAATGTAAATCAGCTCGCCCGCAACGCCTTAAGCGTTATGATGAGGCTGTTAACACAATAAACGCTACAATCGAAAAACAAAGGACAATCACATGTTGAAGAAATTCGCTGCCATTATCGCCTTAGTCAGCTTGCCGATGCTGACGCTTGCCGCCGACTACCAAGCAGGAAAACACTTTCTTGTCTTGGATGAGCCCATTAAGTCATCCAATTCAGACACTGTAGTAGTGAATGAGTTCTTCGGTTATACCTGCCCCCATTGCAATGGTTTCGAACCGCTGTTGCATCATTGGTCTCAAGAGCAGGCAGAGGGGGTCACCTTCATGGCGATCCCGGTGGTGTTTGGTCGTAGTTGGGAACCTTATGCAAAGGCCTATTTCATCGCCCTTAATCTTGGTGTTTTAGATCAAACCCACCAAGCCATGTACAACGCCATTCACGTTGATGAGCGCCGTATGACTAACCGCCAAGCGTTAGCTGCGTTTTTTGCGGAGCACGGCGTTAGCAAGACAGATTTCGACAAAGCCTACGATTCCTTCGATTTACAAAACAAGATGCGTCAAGGCAAGCGTTTGGCGGCCCGCGCCAAGATTACCGGCGTGCCTTCAATGTTGGTGAATGGCAAATACATGGTGAATACCACTATGGCAGGAAGCAACGAGGGCATGTTGGCCGTAGTCGACTATTTAGTTGAGCTGGAAAGCCAGTAACAGCCGTAAGCATTTGAATTCAGACCACGACAAGTGTCTGGTGGCAGGGTAGAATGCTACTAACTAGTGATTAACGAGTAGCTTCATGACTGACCAGGGCCCTAAACCAACCACGCACTTTGGTTTTAAACAAGTACCCACTGGCGACAAGGTGAGCCAAGTCGCAGGCGTATTCCATTCTGTGGCCGCCAAATATGATGTCATGAATGACCTCATGTCGATGGGTATTCATCGCCTTTGGAAGCGCCAAACTATAGAAATGAGTGGTGTTCGCACCGGCGATTCAGTGCTCGACCTTGCCGGTGGCACGGGTGATTTAACCATGCGCTTCAGCGACATTGTGGGGCCCGATGGCCGCGTCATTCTAGCCGACATTAATGAGTCTATGATCAAAGTAGGGCGCGATCGCTTAATCGACAAAGGCGTGGTGGGTAACGTCAGTTACGTCCAAGCCAACGCCGAAGCATTGCCTTTTCCTGATAACAGCTTTGACTGTATTACCATCGCCTTTGGTTTACGTAATGTGACCGATAAAGACAAAGCGCTGGCGTCTATGCGTCGCGTATTGAAGCCCGGTGGACGGTTGTTGGTTTTGGAATTTTCTAAAACCGAAAATCCAATGCTAACAAAAGTGTACGACACCTATTCCTTCCACATTTTGCCAAAAATTGGCAAGCTGATTGCCGATGACGAAGACAGTTACCGTTATCTGGCCGAATCCATTCGTATGCATCCAGATCAAGCTACACTCAAAGGCATGATGGAAACCGCAGGCTTAGTCAATTGCCGCTTCCATAATATGACCGGTGGCATCGTGGCATTGCACTATGGCGTTAAGCCGTAGCACGGGAATTAAAGCACTTTAATGAAAGCAATTGTCCGCGGTTTTTCTATTGTCCGAGTCATGATCCGTTATCGGCTCGACGTGCCTTTGCTGGCCTATGATTTGCCTGTGTCGGTGCGGCTGTTATTTTGGTGTATGCCTTGGCGGCTACTGGTCCCCGTAAGAGGCAGCGTGGCGCAACGCATACGCTTGGCTCTGATCGACCTTGGCCCCGTATTCGTTAAATTTGGCCAGCTGCTGTCTACTCGCCGCGATATGCTTGATGACGAGTTGGCAGAACAATTAGCCACCTTATTAGATAACGTGCCGGCGTTTGATGGCAAACTATCAAAGCAGCTGATTGAGCAAGGCCTAAAGCAGAAGGTTGAGCAAGCGTTTGCAGAATTTGATGAACAACCGTTAGCTTCGGCTTCCGTTGCGCAGGTTCATAGTGCCCGCTTAGCGAGCGGTGAGTCGGTGGTGGTGAAAGTGATTCGTCCGGGTATCGAACGGATAATTGTGCGCGACCTGCGGTTGATGCGATTAGTGGCAAAATTAATCAATGCAGGGGTGCCTAATTTACGTCGCTTACGCCTTCAAGACGTCATTGATGAGTATGAAAAAACCATTTTTGATGAACTTGACCTGCAGCGAGAAGCGGGCAATGCGAGTCAGCTAAAACGTAACTTTGATAACTCTAATTTGTTATATATACCCAAGATCCATTGGCACTTAAGTAATCGTAAAGTTTTGGTGCAGGAGCGCATCCATGGCGTGCCAGTCAACGATATCGAAGCCATCGACAAGGCGGGTATTAACCGTGAAGAGTTGGCTAAACGTGGGGTGGAAATCTTCTTTACCCAAGTGTTTCGCGATAGTTTTTTTCATGCCGACATGCACCCCGGTAATATTTTTGTCAATCCCGCATTGCCCAATGATCCTCAATACATGGCCGTCGACTTTGGTATCGTGGGCAGCCTTACCGCCGAAGATCAGGCCTATTTAGCACGTATTTTGTTGGCTTTTTTTAATCGTGACTACCGTCAAATTGCCCAGTTACATGTGGATTGCGGATGGCTACCGGCAGACACTAAAGTGCATGAATTCGAAGGTGCAATTCGTGGTGTAAGCGAGCCTATTTTTGCGCGACCTTTGGCAGAGATATCTTTCGCCGAAGTATTATTGGGCTTATTTCACACGGCGCGCCGGTTTAACATGCAGGTGCAACCACAATTGGTTTTGTTGCAAAAAACCATGTTGAATATCGAAGGCTTAGGACGTCAGTTGTATCCACAGTTAGACTTGTGGCAAACTGCGCAACCGATACTCGAAGCCTGGTTTAAGCGTCAAGTTAGCCCCAAGCAAGTGTATAAACAACTCAAGCAAGAGTGGCCAGATTTGGCCCAACAGTTGCCGCACCTGCCAGCTTTGGTGCATGATGCATTACAACAAACAGCGCGCCCTAGAATAGCCGATGGCGGGTCTAACCCGCAGCATAATAAGTCGGCCAAACCGTGGAGTGGCTTGATTGGCCTTGGTCTGGTGGTGGGTGCGGTCTGTGTTCATTCCACGACGCTAGTCGATCCGCTGTGGGTTTCGCCAACCAGCGCGGCGTTGGGCATAGTGGGCGCTTTAATCTTGTGGCATCGAGGGAATCGATAATGGCGAGCGTTAGTTGGCTAGACGAAATTAAGTGGGACGATAAAGGCTTAGTAGCCGCCATCGCCCAAGATCATCAAAGTGGCCAAATACTCATGATGGCGTGGATGAATCGAGAGTCCTTGTTGCTGACGCAGCAAGAGCAGCGCGCCGTTTATTGGTCTCGCTCGCGGGCTCGATTGTGGCGCAAAGGTGAAGAATCTGGCCACGTACAAAAATTGCACGATTTACGTTTAGACTGTGATGCTGATGTAGTGCTACTGTCGGTAGAGCAGATTGGCGGGATCGCCTGCCATACGGGCAGACCCCATTGTTTTTTCAAACATTTTCAAGACGGTCAATGGGTCGAAAATGTGGCGGTCGTTAAAGACCCGCAGGAGATCTATAATCATGAGTGATGTATTGGACGCACTGCAGCAAGTATTGCAAGAACGTAAACAGGCAGACCCTGAGTCGTCCTACGTAGCGAGCCTGCATGCCAAAGGTCTGAATAAGATTTTGGAAAAAATTGGCGAAGAAGCGACGGAAGTTATTTTGGCCGCAAAAGACGCTAAAGATGAGCTTACGACTAAAGACGTTATTGCTGAAACGGCCGATCTGTGGTTCCATTGTCTGGTAATGTTATCCCACTTGGGGCAGGATCATCGGGCAGTGTTGGCAGAATTAGAGCGCCGTTTTGATTTATCTGGTTTAGTAGAAAAAGCTGGCCGTAGCCAGTAATTGATTTAATTAGGAGTTTAGTATGGGTTTAGGTGGTATTAGTATTTGGCAGTTAGTGATTGTATTGGCAATTATTCTTTTGTTATTTGGCAGCAAAAAGTTGCGCAACATCGGCGGTGATTTGGGTAATGCCGTGAAGGGCTTTAAATCGGCGATGAAAGACGAGCCTAAGGCAATCGACGAAAAGAAAGATGCCGCTTTTGATGCAGAAGCTAGTGTCGAGAAAGAAAAAGAAACTGAAAAAACCGAGAAATAACGGCCTAGTTCATGTTTGATATCGGTTTTACAGAACTTATTTTGGTGGGTGTAATTGGCCTTCTTATTCTTGGTCCAGAGCGCATGCCTATTGCTGTGCGTACGGTTGGCATGTGGGTGGGAAAAATTAAACGCACCCTCGGCGGCGTACAAAAAGAGATTCAGGATGAGCTGCGTATTGACGACATTCGCAAAAAGGCAGATGCAAATCGCAAAGCCATTGAAGGGCGTATGCAAGAATTGCAGGAAGAAACGGAGCTGATGGAAGCGCCTGTAGTGGCAGCGGCTCCGGTTGCGCCAGCAGAAACTGCCGACGCCTCTGAAGAAGCCCCTGCGGCCGAGGAAGAGACTGCTGTAGAAGCACAGGCACAAGAACCTGTGGCTGAAACAGCAACCGAAGAAAAGGAAGCGGCCTCATGACCGACAACACGGCTGCCAACTCCGAGAAGGATTCAGAACTACCGTTAATGGGCCATCTTATTGAATTGCGCAATCGCCTACTCAAGGCCGTAGTGCTGATTGTTCTATTGTTTGCGTGCTTGTTTCCATTCTCTAACGACCTTTACTTGTATTTATCGGATCCGTTGCGTAGCTTGCTACCCGAAGGCTCCACCATGATTGCAACCCAAGTGGCGTCGCCATTCTTAGCACCGTTCAAGTTAACCATGGTGCTGGCGTTGTTCGTGAGTATGCCTTTTATCTTGCATCAAGCATGGAGCTTTATTGCACCAGGCCTGTATAAGAAAGAAAAACGCTTAGCGTTTCCGTTGCTTGCCTCAAGTATTGTGTTGTTCTATCTCGGCATCGCCTTTGCCTACTACATAGTTTTCCCGTTGATTTTTGGATTTTTCACTGCCACAGGCCCAGAAGAAGTGGCGGTAATGACCGACATTTCCGCGTATCTTGATTTTGTATTGAAGCTATTCTTCGCTTTTGGCATAGTATTCGAAATTCCTATCGCCACCGTCTTACTAATTTGGTCCGGTGCTGCAACACCTCAGGATCTGGCTAAAAAGCGAGCTTACGTATTAGTTAGCTGCTTTGTTATTGGTATGTTGATTACGCCGCCCGACGTGATATCGCAAACACTATTGGCTGTGCCTATGTGGTTGTTGTTCGAAGTGGGTATCTTGGTGGGTCGGTTTGTTAACCCCAGCAAAGATGATGACGTAGAAGACGATGTCACAGAATCGACTGTAGTCGATTAACCCTGTCGTGTGCCACACCCTGTGGCGCACGTTGTTAGCCTTATTTCCCCTTTTTTGATCTAATTTCCATTTACCCCTTGTGCTTTATTCTGCGATGGATATAATGGCGCTCCCTTGTTAGAGGGGC
>CBDUDU010000035.1:0-20646 GCA_965366045.1 uncultured Oceanospirillaceae bacterium | reverse complement strand
AATTGTCGGTGGTTCTATCACCCAACCAAATCTATACCTCTTAGAGCAGTACCTTAGACACGCAATGATTTCGTTGAGAGCTCGTTGTATAGATGCGCCTTTAAGGCCTTCTGAGGAGCGCTGATCCACATAGGCGTCTAAGCCATTGTGGATCCTATCAATCGTATCAGGTGCTATAGGATGGTTGCCTGCTATTGTCAGCCACTTATACCAATGGCCATTTGATCTTTTACCTGATCTCAAATTTAGGTCTATACCCCTATGCTTGACGTAATGAGTCCACAGTGACTCAAGTGTCTGAGGCTTACTCTTGGCAGCTGATTGAACCTTGAAGTATGCTTCACCAATAATCTTATCCTGCACCGTCAGAGGCTCACCGCTTTGCTCCTTCATCAGCACATCTTCAAACTCAGGAATAGACCAAAAAGCATGGTCATTAGCATCTGGCTGTAGTTGCCTTTGCTCCCGCTGCTCCTGTGCTGCTATAGATGGGTCTTTCTGAACATATTCAAACTGGCCTGCAGTAAGTGACCTTTTCCTAAGGAATTCTGTGGCGGCCATACTGAGCTCATCCTTAGTGAAAGACTCAGGGTCTGAGTTTTCTATGAGCTTTAAATGCAGGTCGTAAGCCTCGGTAGCACTTGCTACGGCTCTACTTACATCAACATCCGAGGCTTCGTTAGCCTTTATCCTTAGCGGGCTTGTATAGGTCTTCTTAGGTATGAGGTGTTTGAGTCTAGTAGGGTAGTCTCGTTGGTAATATAGGCTGCCTTTTTGGATCCTGACGTACTTAGGGAGTTTCATCTCTATTTCCATTCCTGTAACCATTCCTGTAACTAGAGTGCGTTGTGGTTACATTAATATCATAAAAACCAATAGGTTATCAATATAATGTGGTTCTGGCTCCGGGCACCACTTCTTCTTTTCATACATCTCGTTACCATCCTTTAAGTCCTTGTTGTGTTTGAGTTTTTGGTCATATCGTGACCGTTAGGCTTTGCCTAGTGAGGCCACCGTGTCTGTCTTTTAATTAAATAAAGTATTTGCTAAAGAATGAGCGGAAGCTCAAAGGGCTAACCTGTTTGTGTTTTTCTAGCTTTTAGGGGGGCTGACTCATTAGTTTTTGGCTGTTTGAAGCTGTCTCTACGTAGTGTTGATGGAATCTCAATATGGATACGTTATCGCTGTGTCAGCTCACAAGTAGGTAGAGGTTACGATTCGCCAAAGGTGTCAGGCTAAGTCAGTCGGTAAAGGGGCAAGCTAAAACTAAAACACAAAACCAGGTATATACCCAGTAAGCCATGGCACTAAAGCATTTTTTCAGTGGCTACTCAAGGTGGTAATCAGCGCTTGAGGTATTCATGAAAATCAATATCCCTCGCCGAGATTATGGCCTGAATACGATTATGGACATTGAGCTTTCGCAGCACTGCAGAAACGTGGGCCTTGACGGTGGTTTCGGCAATATGCAGAGTGAAAGCTAGCCGCTAATTTGAATTAGAGTTAGTAATTTTGTGCTAGAGAGCATCTTTTAAAACTATCCATTCACTTACGAAGCAAAGCTTACTTATTAGCCCATGCGCAAAGACTTGTAAGCACAGGAATACCTGATCTTCCATATGGCGTTAATGAGTACTCTACTTTTGGGGGAATAACCTCATAAACCTTACGATTAATAAGTTTATCTTTTTCCATCTCTTTTAATTGTTTTGAGAGCATTTGTTGAGTAATAACTCCAAGTGACCTTTGTAGTTCACCAAATCGCATCGTATCCTTTGATAACTGCCAAAGGATACAAAGCTTCCATTTGCCTCCTATAAGCTTTATTGCATTAGCTGTAGGGGAAAGTTTGTTATCAGTTTTATTCATATTGGTATGATTTTATATAGTAGTATTAAAAATATGCGTACTTGTATATTTATAATATACCATTAAGATACACACCTTTCAATTTATTCAACCACATAGAGGTATAAAAATGAAATCACTAATGATGACAAAATATGGTGATGTAGGCTCAAGCTTAAAAGAGCAAGAGGTTCCTATTCCAACTTTTGGTGAAAATCAAATACTGATTAAAACTCATTCTGCAAGTTTCAATCCAATTGATTATAAGATTCTTAGAGGCGACTTTAAGGCTATAAGAAAGATACAATTTCCTAAGGGAATTGGAAGAGACGTCAGTGGTGTTGTTGAAAAAATTGGAAAAAATGTAAAGAACTTTAAAGCTGGGGACAAAGTATATTCAAGGATAGACGAGAGTTTTGTTGGCACTATGGCAGAGTATGTGGTCTCAAATGATAAAGACGTAGCATTTATTCCATCAAACCTTAGTTTTGATCAATCAGCCAGTATACCTTTGGCAGGTCTTACTTCATATCAAGCACTTGTTGATGTAGCAAAACTATCTTCTGGAGAAAATATTCTAATCCATGCTGGTTCTGGAGGAGTTGGCACTATTGCTATTCAACTTGCAAAGTATCTAGGGGCAAATGTAACGACCACCACTAGTAGTAAAAATGTTAAATGGGTAGAGGACCTTGGCGCAGATAAAGTGATTGATTACACAAAACACAGCTACCTTGATGAAGGCACTAAGTTTGATGTGGTATTTGACACTTTAGGAGGTGAGCACACTCTTAACTCATTTAAGGTGTTAAAAGATGGTGGAAGAGTAGTATCTGTAACAGGAGCTATTGACCAAATTACTGCAAAGCAATTTGGCCTAAATAAATTTGTACGTTTAATTTTATCTTTTCAAGCAAGGAAAGTTACCAAAGCAGCTGCAAAAATGAATGCTACTTATAGGTTTGTATTTATGTCATCGAGTGGCGCTCAACTGAAGAAGCTGGCAGGATTATATGAGTCTGGCTCAATCACACCAGTAATAGACAAAACTTATGACTTTGGGGACAGTATACGAGCGCTTGAGTATCTATCCAATGGCCGAGCTAAGGGAAAGATTATTGTGAAGATAGTGTAGAGTTTAGAAAGCTAATTTTGAGGGGCTTTCAGGACTGTGGTTATAGTGGTCTTAGCTACACCCTAAAAGCTCAGTAAATGCAGTACGACTTACATGAAACTAATCAGGATAATCTACCTTAAGCCTCGTCTTGCCACCCAAAGTCTCATCACTCCACACACGCTCCATAGCCTCCTTTGCCCACTCTGCGTCACATTGTTTAACTGCGATTATGTGGTATAACAGCGCTCTCCCTATTGTCAGAACCAACTACCTCATTAAATATGGCTAGCTATTTGGTCACTCGACGCTTTGGCATCGCCAAACAGCATTTTGGTATTTCCCATAAAGAATAAGGGGTTTTGCACGCCGGCATAACCCGATGCCATGCCACGTTTAAATACGATCACATTTTTGGCGTGCCATACTTCCAAAACGGGCATGCCCGCAATAGGGCTGCCGGGTTTCTTGGACGCTGGGTTAACCGTATCGTTAGCACCGATGACGAGCACGACATCGGTGTTAGCGAAGTCATTATTGATTTCATCCATTTCCAATACGATGTCGTACGGCACCTTGGCTTCTGCCAACAATACGTTCATATGGCCGGGTAACCGTCCGGCCACAGGGTGGATGCCAAAGCGCACTTCTACACCTTGAGCCCGTAATTTTTGGGTGATGTCCTGCACTTGGTATTGAGCCTGTGCCACCGCCATGCCGTAGCCTGGGGTGATGACTACAGACTTAGCATTGACCAACAAGCTGGCCACTTCTTCGGCGTTCGTGGGTTGCACTTCGCCTTCTTCTTCATCGTCGGTGGTAATGGGGTCATTACCAAACCCACCGGCGATGACGGAAATGAAAGAGCGGTTCATGGCTCGGCACATAATGTAACTGAGGATTGCGCCAGAGGAGCCTACCAAGGCACCTGTAACAATCAATAAATCGTTGCCTAATAAGAAACCTGCAGCAGCGGCTGCCCAGCCTGAATAAGAGTTGAGCATAGACACGACAACGGGCATGTCGGCGCCACCAATTGAAGCAACTAAATGCCATCCAAATACAAAGGCGATGATCGCCATAATGACCAGGTAGGTGTCGTTGCCACCTTGGATAACAAATTGCACTAAAAGAACCGCACTGACTAACAAGGCCAATAAGTTGAGTTTATGGCGATGGGGCAAATTAAGCGCTTTGGAAGACATGATGCCGCGTAATTTACCAAAGGCTACAAGGGAACCGGTAAAGGTGACCGCACCAATGAAGACACCCAAGAACACTTCAACCAGATGAATATTTTGCATCACAGGCGTAAGGTCTTGGGCATGATCTAAATAACTGTTGATGCCTACAAATACGGCAGCTAAACCCACAAAGCTGTGGAGTATAGCGACCAGTTCGGGCATTTCGGTCATGGCAACGCGTTTGGCCATATAAATGCCAATGGCTGCACCAATGAGCATGGCAATGATGATGTAACTTAGGCCGGTGGTGAGCCCCATCACTTTAGGGCTTAGCAAGGTTGCAGCTAAGGCAATGCCCATGCCTACAATGCCAAACCAGATGCCGCGTTTCGCCGATTCTTGTTGAGATAAGCCGCCAAGGGCCATAATAAATAATACAGCGGCTATAATGTAAGCTGTAATAACCATACCTGCTAGCATGGGTCGTCTCCTATTTCTGGAACATTTTTAACATGCGCTTAGTGACGTAAAAACCACCGGCGATGTTAATGGATGCGATGAGCACTGATATCAACGCTAGAATCGAAACAAGATTAAGCTCATCGCCCACTTGTAACAAAGCCCCTACAATAATAATGCCAGACACCGCATTGGTGATGGCCATAAGTGGTGTATGCAGGGCATGGCTGACGTTCCAGACGACGTAATAACCAATGATGCAAGCCAGCACAAATACGGTAAAGTGGCCTAAAAAGGCTGCAGGCGCGTTAAGGGCAATCCAAGCTACTAACGCAAGACCTGCGGCGCCCAAGCCATATTTAACTGGTGCTGGCATTTCCTGTTTAGCAGGCTCAATAGGGGCGCTGTCTTCTGCTTGTTTGGTGGGTGCCGCTGCCACCTGAATGGGCGGAGCTGGCCATGTGACAGCGCCATCTTTGGTTATGGTTACGCCACGCATAATGGGGTCTTCAAAATCGATTGCTAATTTACCATCTTTCTCTGGGCACAGCAGTTTTAGTAAGTTAACCAAGTTAGTGCCATATAACTGCGAGGCTTGACTCGGTAGGCGAGCTGGCATATCGGTGTATCCAATCACGGTGACACCATTGTCTGTGGTGATTACTTCACCTGGTTGCGTGAGGTCACAGTTACCACCACCACCGGCAGCCAAGTCGACTATGACACTGCCTGCGGTCATGGAGGCGACCATGTCGGCGGTAATCAGTTTAGGCGCTGGTTTGCCAGGGATCATGGCCGTGGTAATGATGACGTCGACGTCTTTGGCTTGCTCGGCAAATAGTGCCATTTCGGCTTCAATAAAGGCTTTGCTCATGACCTTGGCATAGCCATCACCGGAGCCACTTTCTTCTTCTATTTCTACTTCTAGAAACTCAGCACCCATCGAATTTATTTGTTCTTTCACTTCGGGGCGTGTATCAAAAGCACGAACGATGGCGCCTAAACTGCCCGCAGCTCCCAATGCCGCTAGCCCTGCAACACCTGCACCTATAATGAGCACTTTGGCCGGTGGTACTTTGCCTGCAGCCGTAATTTGGCCGGTAAAGAATCGGCCAAAGTGGTGGGCCGCCTCGATGACAGCGCGATAGCCGCCGATGTTGGCCATGGAACTTAAGGCATCCATTGACTGAGAACGCGATATACGCGGTACAGATTCCATAGACATGGCGGTAATATTGCGTTCAGCCAGTTGTTTGAGCTGATCTTCATTTTGCGCAGGGGCCATAAAACTAATGAGGTGACCGCCTTGTTTGAGTAAGTCTAGCTCGTGACATTGCTGGCTAGGGTGCTCTAACAAAGGATTAACCTTGAGCACTAGGTCGCTCTGATACACCGCTTTAGTGTTGGTGTTAATGCTAGCACCAGCGGCTTGATACGACGCATCGTCAAAGTTAGCAGCAAGGCCTGCGCAAGACTCAATACAAACATCAAAACCGAGCTGTATTAACTGCGCGACTGTTTTTGGGGTGGCGGCGACTCGAGTTTCGCCAACCATAGGTTCTTTGGGTATGCCGATGAGCATGGAATTACCTTTGATTCACTATTAGGTGAAAGAAAAAATTGATCTATGTGATAGGTGTTTTTTACCAACATCGTATTTAAAAAGCAATGTGAATGCTGAGTCAGGCGCTAAATAATTGAAAACATTCTATAAAGCGGCAACCTTATAACAAAATGAATTGTGTTTTTAAAGGGGACTAGGCTGTGGTCCACCAGGACTCAATTTGCTTCTGCGTCATTCGGTTTTTTAGGCCGATAGCAACTAACTGTGAGGGTCGATTAGTGGGTCTGTGTCTAATTTCGGTCTGACGACCGACAACCTGAACTTGCCAACTGCCACCGTCAGGGTTGTGCACAAATCCCTTGAGTCGAAATAGGCCAGAGGGGCGGCTTTCAATAAATGACTTAATCGTGTGTTGATCAACAGCCAAGTGCCCGATGCCCGTTTAAAGGGACTTAAAGTGGGATTATTAATCAACGGAGTAGGCATGCCCAGCGCCGATCCACAAGTGAAGGTCACGTGCAGGCAACTGCAGAATTATTGATTGCTGCTGGGATTCAAGTGATCGACCTGTTTGGGCTCGATATTTGGCAGCGCTGCATGAACACGTGGATCCAGTATCTAGGTTTCATTGCTTTGCCTTGGCTGCAGCAATATGGACATCATGATGCCTCACAATTACCCATGAGTATGTGCCAGTGGGTCAAAGCATCAGCACCGACCACGGCCCTAGCTAGTGCAAATTTAATGGCAGATTTGTATCAATGCAGGGCAAAGTTACATGCCTTGAGTCAAGAGTATGACTTCATCCTTTCTCCTACCTTAAGCCAAAACCCTTTGACGCCGATTTGTATGGCCCAGAGAACCTCGCTGAACGCTTATTGGCCGTGGCGCAAATAGTGGAAGGATTGATGGGTTTTGACAATAGCACGCCGTTGGCCTAACGGACGGCGGATCTAAGTGTGTCGCTAGGCAACGTTGGCGACGACTGGGCTAGCCTGCCTTTGATGGTATCGATGTGTTGGTGGACGCTAGATTGCTGAGCGGGGCTCATCTTTTTGAAGCAAAAAAGACTGAGGCTGCCAAGGTGTTTAACACCGTGCTCAGTGGCAATGCTAGACCATACATAAGACATGAGGTAGCACTGCTCCACGCCCCTACCGTCAAAAAAACGCCGAGCGAGTAATTCCATCGACTCACGGTTGCCTTCAAGTGCGTGAGACTCAGCCTGCATAACCGATTTTGATTTCGTTTTGCTCACGTATGCTCCTCTGTAATCGTTTTATCTAACGCCAACAGGTCAGTGCAGTATTAATTTTAAATGATCTTTATGTGCGAATTAAAGTGTAAATCATGATCAATATTTTTTATATCTATGCATTATGAGTGGTTATATTTACATTAAGGTGTATTTGTTTATAATCAATGCTATATAAAATATATTTGGCAGGGGTGTTTCAGTGGCACATTTTGTGGATGCTAAGGACCAAGCGATTATAAGCTTGTTGCAAAAGGATGGACGCATGTTTGTACAAGACATGGCAAAAGTTCTAAATTTAACCCGTGCAACGGTCACTAAGCGCATGGCAAAGCTGGAGGCAGAAGGAGTGATTACTGGTTATACAGCGGTGGTGCGTAATGATTTCTTTGATAAAAAAGTACGCGGCTGGGTAATGATTGCCGCTGTTCCCAACATGGAAGAAGAGGCAATAACGCAGATGAAGCTGATCACCGAAATCAGTAAAATCTACACCACCAACGGCCGGTGGGATTTGACCGCAGAAATACGTGCTGTTGATCTTGAAGGTTTTGATGCCGCGCTTTCAAAAATTCGCCAGGTGCCGGGGATAGAAACAACAGAAACCACCTTATTGTTGAGTTCCAGAATTGGCGCATAGATTTTAGTTTTCATGGGTAATAGGGGTTGATAGTGCAATATAGTGAATTGGGGCATTGGTTAAAAAAATCGGCACAGTGGGTGGACGCAGCTTGGGCGGGCTCAGCCATGATATGCCCTGAGTTTCGTCAGTATTGGCAAGGCGTGGACGGTGCCGATTCCATTGTTTTTAATCCTCATAAGTGGCTCGGTGCTCAGTTTGACTGTTCGGTGCAATTTTTGGCAAACCCAACCTCTCAAATCAATACCTTAGGCCTAAGGCCATCTTATCTTCAAACCTTAGACGCCGAAGAAGTGACTAACTTTAACGAATGGACTGTGCCCTTAGGGCGAAGGTTTAGAGCCTTGAAGTTGTGTCTTGGTGCCACGAGCTGGCTAATAAGTTTGGCCTAGATGACAACTACACACTGGTGACCAATTGCCCGTTTGCGTTATTTAGTTTTCAATATTGTCCTGCCAATGAAGACAGCAATGAGGCGACTAAAACACTGCTATGGTCTTATAACTGGTGTCGCTAAATCCGTAAAGGAGGGTTGAGGGCATGGTTTTTTGATCACTTTAATTTAAGGGTTCATGGTATTCTAGCTGATAATAACCAGTCAGCATTAAAAACTATACATCAACGAGAAAAAACATGGCCATCGGGGCGACGATTTACAAAGCAAATCTAAACTTATCCAACTTAAATACCCATCACTACGCCGACTTTAACTTCACGGTGGCTCGCCACCCCTCGGAGAGTGAGATGCGCATGATGTGTCGATTGGTGGCCTTTTTGCATGCCGCCCACGACGACTTGGAATTAACTAAAGGTATTAGTTCAAACGACGAGCCAGACCTTTGGCAGCGTCATCTCACGGGTGAGGTTGTGCACTGGATTGAGCTCGGCCTACCCGATGAAAAGCGTATTCGACAAGCCTGTGGCCGAGCCGAAAAGGTCTCCATATATACCTATCACGATAATAAAGCGGATATTTGGTTGGAAAAAAACAGGGCTAGCTTGGCCGCTAATAGCAAGGTTAACGTGTTCCATATACAAGTGACCGGCAGCGGCTCACTAGAAACACTGTTGCAGAAGACCATGGATATAAGTTGTATTATTGAAGACGAACAAATGCACTTAAGTGACGCTCACAATCACCTAAGCATAGACGTTAAAACCAGCATCTAAGTGCTGTGAGTCGAGCGCAGTGGGTGAATAACAAGGAATTGCTGGCATGGCATTAGCTAAACAACTCATGGTGTATCCCGCCAACCGCTTGGAAGATTTGGCGGTGTTGCTTAATCATGTATTGCAGCTGGGCCAAACGGGGGTCTTGAGTAGCGCGCAAGTGATTGTAGAAAACACCGGCATGCAGCATTGGCTTAATACTCAGCTTGCGCAACAAAACGGTATTGCCATGAACGTGCAATACCCGTTGCCCGGTAAATTTATTTGGCAATTGGCGCGGCAGTTATTAGGTGACGAACAGGTGCCGCAGCAGCCGCCGTATCAGCGAGAAGCCCTAGTGTGGCGAATTGATGATTTGTTAGCCAGTGCCACTATTCTACAAAACCCATGTTTTGTTGACGCCAATAGGTATTGGCAAGCTAGCGGTGAAGCGCCCGATGTGCTGAAACGTTTCCAGTTGGCCAGTGCCCTTGCCGACTTGTTTGAACAGTATATTTTGTACCGACCAGACTGGCTTAATGACTGGCAAAACAATCTGCAAGCCAGTTTTGAATTAGACCACTGGCAAGCCGAGTTGTGGCGCATATTGTGCCAGCAGGATGGCCGTCATCCGATTGATATCCAACAACGTTTAATCAGCGCTTTGGGTCAAGTAGAACAGCAAAAGCTACCCTCTCAAATCTGCTTATTTGCGTTAAATACCATGGCTCCTGCGACCTTGGAGGTGTTTTCTGCGCTGGCTCATTACACCCAAGTGCATGTGTTTCACCTTAACCCCTGTGCAGAATACTGGGGCCATATTCAGTCCGAAAAGGCCATTGCCGCAGCCCACTTAAAACAATGGTTAGCTCAAGCCGATGATCAGGCCACGGTGGATGGAGGTAATCCACTGTTGGCCAATTTAGGCAGTCAAGGCAAGGAGTTTTTTCGTTTATTAGAATCTCAAAGTAGCTATAGCATTGATGCTTTTGAAGATGCGCAAGCGCTTGCAGACGAATTACATACAACCCCAGGTATTAGCCTGTTACAACAGGTGCAGCAAGACATACTGCGTTTAGACGACGCCCGCATAAAACCCCAAACAGTCATCGATGAAAGCCTTGTATTTACCAGCGCGTCTAGCGCATTAAGGGAGTTGCAAGGGCTACACGATTGGTTGTTATTGCAGTTTCAGCAAGACCCAGAGCTAAAACCCAGCGACATCATTGTGATGTGTCCCCAAGTTGAGGATTACGCAGCCTATGTGGGTGCGGTGTTTGATTGTTATGGCCGTTATGGAAATAGTTGGGCCCTAACAAAGGCAGCTGATACGCCACAAATACCGTGTTCCATTGCCGATCGTAAACCTCAAGATGCGCAGCCATTAGTGGCCGCTTTTCTACAACTATTACAGTTGCCCGATAGCCGATTTCAGGTGTCAGGGGTGTTGGATTTGTTACGTTTGCCGGCCATGCAACGCAAGTTTAATATTGATGCGAGTGAGCTAGACACCATTGCCGTTTGGTTAACCAATGCCAGTATACATTGGGGTTTAGACGCGGCCCACAAGGCCCAATTATTAGGCCAAAGTAGTAACCTTGCTACCCCAACACACACATGGGCATGGGGACTAAAACGTTTGTTGTTAGGTTTTGCCCAAGGCACCGAACAACCTTTGTATCAAGGCCAGTGGTTGCTGGGGGATATTGAAGGCGGCCAAGCGGTGTTGTTGGGGCGCTTAATACAAGTGCTAGAGCAATTGCAGTACCACGCTCACAAGCTAAATAAAGTCCGCTCGGGCCAATATTGGCATGATTATTTGGTAGCGATGATTGATGAGTTTTTTAGTGCCGAAGCCGCCGATGAGTCGGCTAAAGAATGTTTGGCTACTGCCATAGGTAACATGGCCATGTGGGTGCAGCAGGTTGATTACCAACAGCCTATCAGCCTTGATGTGGTGCGTTATAGTTTAAACCAAAAGTTGTCTGTGGCTAGTAGTAGCCAAGCCTTTATCACGGGCCAAGTGACCTTTTGTTCCATGGTGCCCATGCGTAGCATTCCGTTTAAATTGGTGGCCATGCTAGGATTGAATGACGGCCAGTATCCACGGCAATCTACGCCTGTAGATTTTGACTTAATGTCGCAACAAGAACGTAGAGTGGGAGATAGGTCACGTCGAGGTGACGATCGCTATTTGTTTTTAGAAGCCATGATCAGCGCTAGAAAGTGTTTATATTTGAGCTACCAAGGTGTCGACGCCAAAAATAACTCACCCCGTCAACCGAGTTTAATGGTGACTGAACTGATGGACTATTTGAGCCGCGGTTATGGCTGGAATTTTGAGGCCAATAGTCAAACATCACAACTCACTAGGCTACCCTTACATAGCTTTAGTGAAGCTAACTTTAGGCCTGTGTGTGGTGATTCTGCTGAACCAAAGACTCGACTCAGCTTCGAATCGTCATGGCTGCGATTAATGCAGTCGCAGTCAGACGCAGATGAAACCGAACCACTTCCGTCTAACCCACCCAGCAACATAACCATAGCCGACTTAGTGCGATTTTTAGAAAACCCGGGCCGCAGCTTTGCCAACCAAAGTTTAGGGCTATTTTTGCATCAATATGCCGATGAATTGAGTGACGACGAACCGTTTTCTAGCACCAAATTGGTGGAGTACAAGTTACGAGACCAGTTACTTGCCGCAGATTTATCTGGCGATGATGAATGCATGCAACAAGTTGTGGAGCAATACACCTTGAGTGGTAAACTGCCAGAAAACCACCGCGCCAAAGCCATAATAGAGCAAAGCCAAGATCAAGCGTCAGCCATTGCCCAGCAACTGCATCTCAACGGCGTTAACGACACACAAACCATGCCTATTGAGGTGACTGTGAGTGGTGTGGTGATTCAAGGTAAAGTGCAATGTCTTATACAAAAAACAGACGCGGTTGCAATCATACAGCTGCTCATGTCGCGTCCGAGTACACCCAAAACCAAAGACTGGCTCAACTTATGGATCACTGGTTTAGTGGCCCAAGTGCACTTTTCACAAGCGGTCAGTGGGGTGTCGGTACATCAAGATAAAAACTTAGTGCTTAACCAAGACGAAGCTCTTGATGATGCCGCGACGATGCTCGAATTAATTGTCAGTCACTATCAACAAGGTTTGAGCGAAGCCTTAGTGTTAGATGCACAGCTGGGCCAAGATCTCGTGAAAATAGGACAGGGCGAACCCGCAAAGGCGTTTACCAAATGGCAGCAAAACTGGCATCACCACAAATATAGCCAAGCGTATGATTTTTCTAGTGACCCCTATCGCCGCTGGTTGTGGCCTCAAACACCGCAGCTGAAAGACTGGCAAGAACGCTTGTACAGCCTTTACCGACCGATGGTTAGTGCTATTAAAGAGGTGAAGCATGGGTGAGATAGCGCCTAGCGTAAAGCTCGATCTGATCAACATGCCATTGCAGGGTCGGCACTTAATAGAAGCCAGCGCCGGCACCGGCAAAACCTTTAGTATTACCCGTATCTACCTGCGTTTATTGTTAGAGCAGCAATTGCCGGTGGAGCAAATTTTGCTTATGACCTACACCCGGGCTGCCACCGAAGAATTGCGTGGGCGTATACAGAACACCTTACGTAGTGCGCAACAGCATTGGGGGGAATATGAAGATGAGTTTTGGCAACAATTGTATAGCCAGGTAGAGCCCCAACAAGCACAGTTGTTATTGCATCAGGCCTTGCTCAATTTGGACCAGGCGGCCATTTTTACCATCCACGGCTTTTGTGGCCGCGCCTTGCAGCAATATGCCTTTGCCAGTCAAACAGGCCTAGAGGTTGTGTTAGAAACCAATACCAGCGACTTAGCCTATACCGCGATGCAAGATTGGTTGCGAGTGACCATGTTGCACACCCAAGATTACACCCAGCTAGAACAGCATGGTTGGCATACCCCAGCAGGCTTTTGGGATGCATTCCGTGGCGCCTTGTTGAGCCAAACCCCAGTATCGGCGACCAGCCCACAGGTTTGGAATCAAGCTTGGCAGCAAAATAAATTACAGGTGCGGACCGAGTTGTTACAGCTAGAAGGGCAGATGATTAGCGCCAGCATGAGCGATCCAAAAACAGCTGCGGTGCGGTTAGAACAATGGCAAGCTTTAATCAACTGGTTGGCTAACCCTGAGTTTGATTATGCTAGCAAAACCCACTTGGGTTGTCTTAACGGGGCCCGCTTGGGCAAGGCGCCAGAACTTAAACCTCAGGTGAAGGTATTGTTGCAGCGCATCAATAACGAGGCGTTTAAAACTACGTATTTAAAAAATGCCCAGCAGGCAGCCGTAGCCAAGCTAGTGTTGGCTGGCGTACAAGAGATTCGTTTGGCGTATCAGTTGGCCAAACAACAACAGCAAGTGATCGAGTTTGATGACTTGGTGAGGCGTTTATCGCAGTGTGTTAATAATGCCAGCAACCAAGCCCTGGTTGCTGCGTTGCAGCAGGCTTACCCTGTGGCCTTAGTGGATGAGTTTCAGGACACCGATGGCCACCAGTACGCCATCCTCGATGCCCTCTACCCAGCGGCAAGCAGCAGTTCGGCGTTGTTTATGATTGGTGACCCAAAGCAGGCTATTTATGGTTTCCGTGGCGGTGATATACATGCCTATTTACAAGCCGCTTTGGCAGTGGATTATCGCTGGCATATGGATACCAACTGGCGCTCAAGTGAGGCCATGGTTGCTGCGTATAATGGTTTGTTTAGTGGTGGCGAAGACACCCAACCAACGGCCCTGTTTGGCGCGGGTATCGACTATGTTAAGGTGCAGGCCAGTGCCTATGCGGCCGCCAACGCTGCTGATAACCCACTGGCCAAAGGTGCGGCCATGCACTATGTGTGGCTGCCTACAGACGGCGACACACAACCACAAACCGTACAATACAAACACCAAGCCATTGCCCAGTGGTGTGCGACAGAAATCCACAACATATTACGACAAGGCGGCTTTGTGGCCAGCGATATTGCCTTGTTAGTGCGCAATGGTGGCGAAGCACAGGTGTTACAGGTGGCGTTGAACAAAGCGGGTTTAACCAGCGTTTACATCAGCGATAAAACCAGCGTTTATGCCAGCCCAGAAGCCACAGAAATGCTGCGTTTGCTGAATGGCATCTTGTTTTGTGAAGACCAGCGGCACTTAACCCGTGCAGCCAGCACCCATTTATGGGGCGGGAGCCAACATTTGTTAGCGCAATTGGTCAGTAACGAGGACTGTCAGGTGGATACCCGCAGCCAAATGATGAGTTTGCGGCAACTGTGGCTCAAACATGGGGTGATGGCACTGCTAGTGCACTTGCTCAAACACCAAGCCATTGCTCCCACGCAGTATAAAGAACGCTATATGACCAATATGGTGCAGTTGGCCGAATTGTTGCAAAAGGCGTCTACCCAGGCCAGTTCTGCGTTGTTGTTGGTTGAATGGTTACAGCAGCAATGTGATGAAAATACCCCCGATGCAAGTGCCGAGCTACGCTTAGAAAGTGATGCAAAGCTGATTCAAATTGTGACTCAGCACGGCGCCAAAGGCTTGGAGTACCCGCTGGTATTTATTCCCTTTGCTAGCCAGTATAAAGACCCACTAAAACGCGGCACCAAACAAACTCAGCTGTACCAATACCATAACCCGCAACTTGGTTGTCCCGAGTTGATGATTGGCCCAGACCCAGCCGTGACCGAGCTCACCAGCACTGCGGCTCAGCAAGAGGCTGTGAGGCTGTTGTATGTAGCGGTGACTCGGGCACAGTACCGTTGTTATATTGTGGCGAGCGACTTTAAACACGGCCACTTGTCGCCCTTAGGGCAGATGGTAGGCTTAACACCAGATACATGGCCAGAAACACTGGCAGCCTTGGCGCAACCGCCCAGTTGTTGTTTTACCCCAGAGGCTGACAGTGACACAGATTCAGGCTTAGCTGCACCCTTGGTGAGCGATCAACCAGCGCAACCAGAAACCTTGTTGGCACAGACCTTTAGTGGCTGTATTGATAGAGCTAGCAACCTGCTCTCGTATTCTGGCTTGGTGCGCAATCTGAGTCATCAGCATCAAGGTGGGGCTAAGGACCAAGGCGATGGTATTGGCCAATTGGTGCAGCCAGTTATGGTTAACAGCCAAATGCAGCAAGATCAGACGCCGCTACAAGCGCTTCGGTTTAGCATGGCAAAGGGCAAAAATACCGGTTTATTGCTGCACGACATTTTGGAGCAGGTGGATTTTAGCCAAGCCCACTGGGCAACGGCCATGGAAGTGCCTTTGGCACGCTACCATACGGTCAATGCCGGTATCGATAATTGCCAGCTTGAAGCAGAGCTAAGCCAGTGGCTAGACCAATGTTTGTTAGCCACTTTGCCCGCCATCGGCACAGCCTTAAACGGCAAGAGTCAACAACCCGCCTTGTGTTTACAGCAGTTAAGTAGCTCTCAAACATTACGTGAAAGCGAATTTTATTTTCCCTTGGTGAAAGCCAAGCAAGGCCAGTTGGCCGACCTACTCAGTGCCCATCGTGGTGGTTTAAGTACGGCGCTTCCCACTTACCCGATACTACAAGGCATGATGCACGGCTTTATGGACTTAGTCTTTGAACATAACGGGCGCTATTACTTAGCCGACTATAAATCCAATCATTTAGGTGATTGTTTAGATGACTATAATCATCAAGCCATGTTGGCCGCTAACCAAGATCATTATTACGATTTACAGTATTTGATATATAGCTTGGCCTTACATCGATACTTAGGTCAGCGTATTGCTCATTATGACCCAGTCATTCACTTTGGTGGTGTGTATTACCTCTATTTACGAGGTATGACAGCGGGTGCCAGCACTGGCGTGTTTGCGACCCAAGTGACAGTGCCAGAACTAAACGCATTAGATCGCCTGTTTTCGGGAGCTGACTTATAATGTTGTCAAACACCGAGTTACGCCATCGATACCCGGCTATCGAAGCTATTGATGTTTATTTAGCGCAGCAGTTATGTAACAGTTTGGCCAGCCAGAGCCAGGTGTTGCAACACCTACTCATAGCGTTAAGTGAAGCCCTACGTAACGGCCACAGTTGTTTACCATTGGCACCTGATGCTGGGATAGCGCTGGTAAGGCGTTGGAGTTCCGATGGGCAGGAAGGTTATGTATTTCCAACCTCGGCACAACTGATGCAGGTGTTGTCTGAACACGCCATCGGGCCGCACGACGGCGCGCCAATAGTATTACAAGGCAGTAAGCTGTATTTACGGCGTTACTGGCATTACGAACAGCAAGTGGCACAAGAGTTGTTGCAGCGAATGCAGCCACAGGCTTTGTCGGCTGCACAAACTCAAATTGCAGAACAGCTGTTAACACAGCTGTTTGTGCCTGCCGCCCACGCCTCGCACAGTGCGCCAATAGATTATCAAGCCCAAGCGGTGCGTGATGCCCTTAGTCGTCAGGTCTGTGTGCTTGCTGGTGGGCCAGGCACTGGTAAAACTTATACCGTAGCGCGCTTATTGGTGACCCTGCAGGCGGTGGCTGACGAGCCCTTAGTGATTGCTATGGCGGCGCCAACGGGCAAGGCTAAACAGCGTTTGCTCGAGTCGATTAGCCATGCAAAATTACAGTTACAGCAGCAAGGCATTGACGCGGCGTTAATCAACTCTATTCCTAATAGTGCCCACACCTTACATGGTTTGTTGGGCCTGCGGCCTAACAGTCAGTATGTTAAACATAACCAAGCTAACCCATTAACTATTGATTTGTTGTTGGTTGATGAAGTGTCTATGGTGGATTTGCCGATGATGGCACGCTTGCTAGAGGCTTTGCCTAGCCATTGCCGGCTTGTGCTAGTGGGTGACGCACAACAGTTACCGTCGGTTGCCGCGGGCTCCATTTTGGCCGATATTCCTGCCACGGCGATCAGTTATTTACACCTAAGTCGCCGCTTTGATGGCGCAGGTGGCATCGGTGTTTTAGCTCAACAAGTGATGCAAAACTTAGCTCAAGACAGTTGGCAGCAGCTAAAACTGACCCATGTTGAGGCCAACGCCCAGCTACAATGGGTTGGCGATGACGTGTACCCTCAATGGTTACAACAGGTGTGTGACCAATATTTTGTACCTATGCTTAAGGCAGAAACCTTGTCTCAAGCTTTTGAATGCTTGGCTCAGTTTCGCATTTTGGCCGCCACCCGCCAAGGTGACAAAGGGGTTGAGGGTATTAATCAACACGTTGAGTCTTTGTTGAGCCGCACGTGTGCCAAGGTCCGAAAAGACCAGCACTACCAAGGTAAACCCGTAATGGTGACCAAAAACCACCACGGATTAGACTTATACAATGGTGATATCGGTATTGTTTGGCCACAAGCAGACGGCCAATTGGCCGTGTGTTTTGAACATGCAGGTGGCAGCCGTATGGTGAATGTCGGCTTGTTGCAAGATTTGGAAACCGTGTACGCTATGACCATTCATAAAACTCAGGGTTCAGAGTTTGGCCATGTGGGTTTGGTGCTTGCTCCACAAGCAGAACACTTGCTGTCGTCACAGCTTCTGTATACGGCCATTACCCGTGCTAAACAGCGTTGCAGTGTTTGTACCAATCAAGCTACTTGGCAACGGGCAGTGGGTAATAAAACACGGCGTTGGTCTGGGTTAGGGCAATTGTTGAGCGGGTAACTCGGATGCGATTCTTTTACCGATTGTATCAAATAAGCGCAATGTCCTTGGGGCTGGAATCAGGGGCCGTTGGCGAGAGTCGCCGGTGGCATCTATACTGATGTAACCTTGATCGAGTAGCACTTGGATCGATTTACGCAGGGTATACCGTGAACCCAAATGCTTCAGGCTTATGCCGTCCTCCATAAAAACCAGCTTTTGTAAGGAGCTTTCACGGGTGATGTGCTCAAGTATTTGTAACTCTCTGGCGGCTAAACCTGCTTGGTTATCTTCCTCGATAGTGATGCGAATAAGGTTGGATACACGTAAAGCAATGATTGAGTGATCGCTCATGATAATGTCCGTTTTCATATTAATCAAAATTATCATTTAAATAATAGCTATTTTTTAAATAACTGCCTAGTCAAACAAGCGATTAATTTGTAACTGCTAACCTAGTGGGCGACGCGAGAACTCAATATCAGGTCGAATAATTGGTCTAGTTGAGGGTCTTTACGTTGTTGGGCTAAGCAAGTTTGGTCCACTAGGGTGAAGGTTTTTTGCTTGATATGCAGGTATGCTGGCTGATCTGGGCCTAGGCTAAAACTGACGCTAGGAAAACGCCGCAAACATTGGTTAAAAAAGGCCATGTTATTGGAAACCGCCATACGTTCATCAGTGGGATAAACTTCGTCGATGCTTTGGGCATGAATATTGATCTTTTGATAACGTTCAATGTTAATAAACACCATTGGGTCAAATACAGACATGCCTTTTTGGTTGCCACTGGCACTAGTCGCGGGGAACTGCCCTTTGGGCACAGTGTTATCAAAAAAGGTAAATTCGTACCTTGGCCGGGTGTGGGCAAGCCACTTAAAAATAAGCTTAGGGATGCCTTGGTACGCCTCTACACTGTGGCCTAAAAAATCCTCCACCGACTTATAGCGGCCGCGTTGTTGGCCCCGTAACCAACCGCGTTCTACGGTTTCTTCTGGCGGCGTAATGACAAAATACATATACATAATATGGGCGTATTTAGCGTAAGTGCCGTGTAATACTTGCTGTACTTGTTCGGTGGAGAAGCTGTCAAAGCGAAAGCGGTCGACCAGAATGTTAGGAATAGTTTGGTTCTGTTGCCCAGTGCGGCGGATATACCGGTCTAACTTACTGTCGATAATGTTCACTTCGTTACTGGTGAAGCGGCCAGAATACTTATAGTGGTCACCAAGAGACTCGTACTCTAACAACTGCCGGCGCCAAATATCGGGGCTGATAATGCCGTACAGAGAGGACTCTATTCCCCGTTGCCCCATAGTTTGTTGCAACAAAGGCCGCAGGGTGCTTTTACCCGCCGCAGACGCGCCTTTAAGGCTGATGATGACGGGTTTTTCTACCCGGTGTAATAGTTGGTAGCCGTTGGCGGCCACCGCCGCATCAATTGCCGGCTCAATAAGTTTGCCCACCATAAAACTGCCGTAGTTATTAAGGGCGTGACGGCAGATGATACGGCTCATAAAGTCACGGTCATTACCCAACAGGCCTCGCGTTGATGCCACCGAACCTAAAATTTGATAACTGCTCTTGTACACCGCTTTAATGAGTGGGTCGGTATGTGCTAGACCTGTTTTTTTGAGTTGATTGATGGCTTTAAACTGAATTTCTTCGCCGCTCAACACCGATTTTTTTACCGCTGGTTTTTTCGCCCATGGCCAAAAACGCTTGATTTCTACAACCATAGGTTTTGGGTCGGGCATCGCTTCTTCAAGTAAAAGTCGATCAACTTCTACCTTTACTGCTGTCCCTAAGGCCTGAAATTCGGCCTCGATATAGTCATACATGGGGGCAATGTGTCGATCCAGAATGTCATTACTAATGTGGCGAAAATTTATACCTAAATCTTCTTCATGCTCCGCCTCAGGGATGTGAATGTTGGCACCCACCCTCACAATGAGTTCATGGGTGACTAAACGCCAAGACGTGAAGCCAACTAAGTGCTCAGGTTTGAGACCGGTTAAGCTTGCGAGTTCCTGCACCTCGTCGTAACTGGTGTAAACGTTAGGCGCTTGAAAAATAGTTTCTAGAGAACACAGCTCCTTAGGCAGCGTGGCGCTTAAGCCTGGGTTCCAAGCGGAGAATTGATGATCGTCTACCATAGGTCTTGTTGTCTCACCGCGGCATTTTTGATTGTGTCATTACAGCCTTCTTCATTGTGTCATTGCGAGCGCAGCGAAGCAATCCATCCCGACCCACCGTCATCCCGACGCAGGTCAGGGCCTTTAAAAACCAGGTCACCGCCCCCATAAACCCAGTGCACAAAGACCACACAGAATAGATACTCACATGACCCGCTACGCGCTCCAAATTGACCAACTTCATAAGACCTACGACAACGGTTTTATAGCACTAAAAGGCATCAGCTTAAAGGTGCAAGAAGGTGACTTTTTTGCCTTGCTTGGGCCTAATGGCGCCGGTAAATCCACCACCCTAGGGGTGGTGTCATCCTTGGTGAACAAATCCCAAGGTTCAGTTAAAGTATTTGACCATGACCTCGATAAAGAATTGAGTCAAGCCAAGTGTTTGATGGGCGTCGTACCACAAGAATTTAACTTTAACATGTTCGAAAAAGTACAGGACGTGGTAGTGCAACAAGCCGGTTATTACGGCATTCCGCGTGACGAAGCCCTGCGGCGTACCGAACAATTGCTTAAACAACTTGGCCTGTGGCACAAGCGCAACGAAGCCTCGCGGACCTTGTCTGGTGGCAT
>CBDUDU010000034.1:0-21418 GCA_965366045.1 uncultured Oceanospirillaceae bacterium | reverse complement strand
GACAGTGGCATCATTCGTTGGATTGATGATCGTTTTCCACTGACGCAAATGTGGCAAGACCACATGTCTAAATACTACGCTGCCAAAAACTTTAACGTTTGGTATGTGTTTGGTGTGCTTTCATTACTCGTTTTAGTTAACCAAATCCTTACGGGTATTTGGCTAACCATGTCTTACGAACCCTCTGCTGAAGGCGCGTTTGCCTCTGTAGAGTACATTATGCGCGATGTGGAAATGGGCTGGATTATCCGCTACATGCACTCATCTGGCGCTTCTGCCTTTTTCGTTGTAGTTTACCTACATATGTTTAGGGGCTTGATGTACGGGTCTTATCAAAAGCCTCGTGAGTTGATATGGCTGTTTGGTATGGCCATTTACCTTGCCTTAATGGCCGAAGGATTCTTTGGATACCTTTTACCTTGGGGCCAAATGTCCTATTGGGGTGCGCAGGTTATCTTGTCCTTAGCTGGCGCCATTCCTTTGGTTGGCGAAGACCTAGTGCAATGGATTCGGGGTGACTTTTTAATCTCGGGTATTACTCTTAATCGCTTCTTCTCTTTACATGTAATCGCTTTACCCATTGTTATTTTGGCGTTGGTTGTATTACACATTTTGGCTTTGCATGACGTCGGGTCTAGTAACCCAGATGGCATCGAAATTGACCAAAATAAAGATGAAAATGGTGTGCCTGTTGATGGTGTGGCTTTCTGGCCCTATCACGTCATTAAGGACCTAGTTGCGGTGGGTGTATTCTTAACCGTGTTCTGTTTGGTGATCTTCTTCTTCCCGGAAGGTGGTGGTTACTTTATTGAAAAGCCCAACTATGAACCGGCGAACTCGCTCAAGACTCCTGAGCACATTGCCCCAGTTTGGTACTTCACGCCTTATTATTCTATGTTGCGTGCCATTACCTTCCCGTTATTTGGTTTGGATGCCAAGTTCTTGGGTGTAATCACTATGGGCGCCGCTATCGCCATCTTATTTGTCATGCCTTGGTTAGACCGCAGTCCGGTGAAATCAATGCGTTACAAAGGTTGGTTGAGCCGAGTTTGGTTGGCCATTTTTGTAGTGAGTTTTGTTATTTTGGGTTACTTAGGTACTGTTGCTGCTACGGAAGGTCGCACGCAAGTGGCTCAGTTATGTACCGCCTTGTACTTTGCTTACTTCCTTCTAATGCCGTTCTACACGCGTATGGAAGCAACCAAACCTGTTCCAGCAAGGGTGGTCTAGTCATGAAGAAATTAATCTTATTAAGTTTAATGTTGATCATGCCCGCGTTTGCTCTAGCCAGCGCTGGGCCTAAAGCTGCATTGGATCATATACAAACTGATGCTGCTGATAAGGCGTCATTACAACGTGGTATGAAAACTTATGTGAACTATTGCTTAGGTTGTCATACGGCCCAGTACCAGCGTTATATTCGTGCCGCAGAAGATCTGCACATGCCGGCCGAGTTAGTGGCTGAGCATTTGATCTTTAGTGATCAAAAAGTGGGTGAGCAAATGACCAATGCTATGGATTCAAAGCTTGCTGCTGACTGGTTTGGCGCACCACCTCCAGACTTAACCAACGAAGTGAATCTACGTGGTGCGGACTGGGTATACACATACTTGCGCAGCTTCTATGTTGATGACAGCCGCCCTTATGGTGTTAACAACGTAGTATTCCCAAGTGTGGGTATGCCTAACGTGCTGTTAGAGCTACAGGGTGTGCAATCTAAGGATTGTGCTCAAGTGCCTAAGCATGATTCACACGGTAGTGCCGTTATCGATAGCCTTACGGGTAAAGCCCTGACGGTAGAGAGTTGTGAAGTGCTTACCGTTGCCGAAGGCACTGGCAGTATGAACCAAGCACAATTTGATGCCACGGTTTATGACTTGACTAACTTTATGGCTTATATGGCAAAGCCATACAAGTCGGATAGTCAGCGTATTGGTATGTGGGCTATTTTGTTTTGTTTGTTGATGACCGTGGTATTCTACTTCTTGAAGAAGGAATTCTGGCGCGACGTCCACTAGCACCCGGCTTGGGGTATAATGCCCCGTATTAGTCCATTTAAGCGCGACCGCTGTTGTTTATTATTAATAAACACGGCAGGTCGCGTATTCGTTTTCGGCGCACAGCGCTATCGTTTTATTATTGAGGTATATCTACATGGGTGTAGTCGCTAAACGCTCTTCCATGACGTTTTTTTCTGATTCAGCAAATCATTATAGCCACCGTGTGCGTATTGTATTGGCAGAAAAAGGCGTTACCGTTGACATTATTGATGTTGATGCGGAGCATAAACCAGAGGACCTGGCTGATCTCAACCCTTACAACAGCTTACCAACCTTGGTTGATCGTGAGTTGGTGCTTTATGAAGCCAACGTCATGATGGAGTATCTAGACGAGCGTTTTCCTCATCCGCCGCTGTTGCCTGTGTACCCTGTTGCACGTGCAGAGAGCCGCTTGTATATGTACCGTATCGAACGTGATTGGTGTCGTCTGGCGGACGTTATCATGACCTCTGAAGATGACGCAGAAATTGTTGCTGCACAAAAAGAACTGCGTGAAAGCCTTACTTCAACTGCGCCGATCTTCACCGAAAAAGACTTTTTCATGAGTGAAGAATTCACCTTGGTTGATTGCTGTATTGCGCCGATCTTGTGGCGTTTGCCGCAGTTAGGGATTGACTTGCCTGAAGAGCAAGCTGCACCGATGTTAGAATATATGGAACGTATTTTCGCTCGCGAAGGATTTCAGGAAAGTTTGTCTGAGATTGAACACGAAATCCGCATGTAATTGAGATGGCCACATGATGACTCCAAGTCGCGCTTATCTATTACGTGCTTTGCATGAGTGGATATTAGACAATGATTCAACACCGCATATGGTGGTGGATGCCACTATTAATGACGTGATGGTGCCGGAGCGATTTATTTCTGATGGCCAAATTGTACTCAATATTGCACCTAGCGCAGTACAAAGCTTGAGCCTTGGTGATGACGCAGTGGAGTTTAATGCCCGCTTTAGCGGTGTGCCGATGCATGTGTATGTGCCTATCTTGGCGGTGATGGCTATTTACGCCAAGGAAAGTGGCGAGGGTATGGGTTTTGGTTTTGAGCCCGGCATACCCGATCCAGACAGCCCTACACCCAGACCTCCAGCACCACATAAGCCTGCAGAGCCGGCCACAGTGTCGTCGATTAGCGCTCGGGCTAAGCGGCCAACGCTAAAAGTGGTTAAGTAAGCAATATTCAAGGTTGTGCTGCAAACAAAGGGCCATGAGGCCCTTTTTTATTGGCTAGTTATTGCTAGTCGATATATTCAAATACTTTAACAATGCGTTGAATGCCACTGGCATTGGAGGCCACTCTTACGGCCCATTCACCTTCGGCTTGAGTGACTAAGCCCATCAAGTAAACCACGCCATTTTCTGTCACTACTTTAACGCGGGTAGCGGGGAAACCTGTTTCCCCCACCATACGAGCCTTTACTTTGGTGGTGATCAGTGTGTCGTTGGTACGCACGACATAAGAAGACGCCCCACTCACCAACAATTCGTTGTGAACCTTACGTACATTGCTCACTTTGCGTGCTTTGCCACCGGCGATGGTTTTAGTGTCTTCACTCGGCACCTGGCCAATAAGTAAAACAATGCCGTTAACGCTAATGGCGGCGACATGGGCTGTTTCTAGCAATGGGTTGGCACGCAATATGGCATCGACTGTAGTGGTTTCGATGAGTTGGTCGTTATACAGGGTGCCCAACGAACGCGAACCTTTATTATCACTTACAGGTTTGTTGCTGAGTCCCGGCGTACATGCGCTGGCCCATACAAGGCAGGCGCTTAAGGTAATGAGTTTAAGGCTGCGTGTTAACATTTATTAGTTGCTCCCAAAAAGTTGAAAATCAATTAGATCACATAAGCAGTGAATGGTGACTAATTGTAGTTGAATAATGTTGAGATTATGGTCGCTGGGTATACGAATAGCCACGTCATCAGGATCCAACAGGGCCGCCATATCACCACCACTTTGGCCAGTAATAGAGATCACCTGCAAATCACGGTCATGGGCGGCTTGTATGGCCTGTACCAAGTTACCACAATTGCCTTGTTCGGACAGTACTATTAGAATATCGCCTGCTTGGCCCAGGGCAGTAATCTGTTTTGCAAACACATCCTGAAAGCTAGAATCCCGCGTGATAGCGCTGATGCTGGTGCTGTCTGAGGTTAAATTAAATGCGGGTAGGCTGGGTCGTTCTTGTTCTAAACGACTCAGCATTGCAGCGCACATGTGGTGGCCATTAGCTGCATTGGCACCGTTACCACAAACCAACAATTTACCTTCTTGAATAAAGCATTGGTGCAGCATTTGTGCGGCAATGGCAATATCTTGAGGCAGGTGCTCAGCACTATAAGCCGCACAACCCATGTGTTCATGGAATTGGTTAATAACCCTTTCTTGCAGTTCCATTAATTTGTTAGTTCCTAGGTGCGGGTTGCAGCCGTAAGGCTTAACCAAAGGTGATAAATGCGTTATCAAGCCATTGTATCTGAACTTGCTTAGTTGAGCCATGGTCGCTTGGGGCTGGGCCGCTAATGGCGATTAGATCAAACCGACAGTCGAGTTGGCTCAAGCGTGGGTAGCGTTGTAAAAGTACTTTGGCGCTGTGGATTAGGTGGCGCTGTTTACGGGTGCTTAGGCTGGCGATAGCGCCACCCATGGTTTGGCTGCGGCGATATTTAACCTCAACAAATGCCAATATGCCCTGCTTATAGGCGACAATGTCGAGTTCTCCACCTTTGCAAAAAAAATTGCGCACCACCAAATTCCAACCACGTTGGTGCATATGTTGCCATGCGAGCTCTTCGGCCCAGGCACCCGTTTCTGTATGGTTCATGGTTGCTGTAGGTAACGCGGTGCTGGTACCACTTTACCTTTGATAAATTGCCCCCAAGAACTTTGTGAAACGATACGGCCTTGGTGGTTGATTTGTAAGTGCCCAGTGACACCATGCACGCGACTATCGGTGTAGGCTCGAAGCTGCTCTATGCGTGGAAACAAACGGTAGGCATCAACGCCCAGTGCAAACAAGCGTGTGTGGCGCATGCGTTCTGGCCACTTGGCGCTAATTTGTTGTTGGATGGTGGGCTTGTCCAGGAGCCATGGTAATTCAGTGAAAATGACCTTTTCTAGGTCGCGGTCACGGTTACTGGTGGTTGGGCCTTGATAGATATGGTGGCTGGCATAGACCGGCAGATTGGCGGCATAGTGAAAGGCTAGAGTGGGCACCACTTGGCGACCATCTGAGGGTAGTGCAAACAGCACTATAGCATCCACATCTTGACGCCTGCGGGGCTCAAACTTAACTCGATTGCCGGTGCCAGCCAAAAGGCTTTTAAGGCTTTTGGCTCGGCTATGGCTTTGGTCAATGAGCAGGGCCTTGGTAATGGCGTCGCTATGGTCTCCGGCACCAGTGAAACTTACCTGAGATGCAATATCACCGCCCAGGCGAGTCCATGTTTGGCTAAAGTGCTGAGCAGCTCGTATAGCCCAGGGCTGATCTTGATGCAAAACTACGACCCGCTGATGGCCTTCACTCAAACTGCGGCGGGCCAGCTGCTCGGCTTCATCTTCAACCGCTAAGCCAAACTGAACGAGATTGGCTTGAGGCTTCGCTAGGTCACCATCTGCGGCAATTAAACTAGAGTCTATAGGAACATAGTTAAGGGCCAGTGTGGGCGTGCTTAGGCTTTCTTGTCGGTGTAGTCGAATCACTTTGTTTTTATCAAGTGGGCCAATGATCAGCTCAATTTGATCCGTTTTCGCCATGGCGTATAGTTCATCAAGGCTTTGCATGGCAGCGGTGTCGTAGACTTTAACGTCTGGCACCGTGGCTTGTTCTGCAGCGGCTTGGAATCGTGCCGCCATGAAGCCATCAACTACGGCTTTGCCAATTTTTCCTAAGCGGCCCTGTAAAGGTAACGCCAAAGCGACTTTCTTGGGTTGTTGGGCGCTCAAATCGGCTAAGTTGGCCAATGCCCCAGGTAGTTTTATGGCGGCCGGATGGTCAGGCCAGAGTTGTAGCCATTGCGCTAGCGCCCGCAGTTGACGGTCTAAGTCATGATGCTGTAAGGGCACTAGAGCCAGTTCATACCAAGCAAGAACAATGCTTTCGGTGCCTAGTTGGGTCAGTTGTTGGTTTAGCTGGTTTGCGCTGAGTTGGGTGAGGGAGCTCCAAATACGCTCATTGTATTGCTTGCCGTCATCGTTGTGGTTAAGTTGGCTAAGTTGAATTAGCGCTTTCGCAGCCCCTAAGGCTAAGCCATTTTGTTCATAGGCTCTGGCTTTTAGGGTTAGGCGTTGCTGCAAGATTAGAGGGTCTGTGGTGGGGCTAAGCAGTTGGGCTTGGTGTAACCAAATAATGGCGCCGAAGCTGTCGTCAAGTTTAAGCGCAGCGGCGGCTTGCGTGTCAAGGTAATCACCGAGTAAAGCAGGGTCTAATAAATCTAGCTCTATTTGGTTGAGTAATCGAGCGCTAGCTTGAGCATAGTCCGTGGGCAATAATTCTTGTGCCATGCTCAAAAGCAAGGCTTGTCGTTGAGCGACAGGGCTTTGGTAAATATCTTGTATGCCTTGATTAAGTTCGGCGGGTAACAATGGGCCGTCATCATGCAACTCAATAACGCTTGCAGATATTGTTGCCGCGGGATCTGTCATCACCGGCGAGGGAACTGGTGGTTCGGGGCTCAATAATATTTCTAAGTTTTGCTCAGTGGTTGCTGGAGCGACTGTGGTAATAGGTGTGGTGTGACTTTGATTTTGGTCATCGGTGTTGGCTTGCGCCTGGGCGACGGTGGTTGTTTTTGATGATTGAGTGAGGTCAAGGTCAATGACTATAGCCTCTTTTTTTGGCGTGCCTTTTATGACTATAGCCTCTTTTTTTGGGGTGTTTTTTATGACTATAGCCTCTTTTTTTGGGATGTTTTTAGTGCCTGCCGGCTGAATGTTTTGATGTTGACAGGCGCTGAGCAAGCCCAAGCCCAAGGCAATGCTTATAGTGCGAAATAGGTAGGGGCGGTGTTTGGTCATACAATAATCTTAGTGGGCGTCATTTCGATTTATCTGAGCTGCTTTGGGTTACAATAGTCGCTTGCAGACGCCCTAAGTAGGGCGCGTGTCTTAAGCCTAGCATAATTGCTCGGTCAAACAAGTTTTTAACAGACAATCAAGGTTTTAAAGGTATGACAGTAGCAGTACTTTATGTGGTATCAACTCCTATCGGTAACCTTGAAGATATGTCGCCTAGGGCTGTCAAAACCTTGCAGAACGTCGATTTAATCGCCGCTGAAGATACGCGCCATAGTGCCCGTTTGATGCAGCACTTTGCCATTACTACACCGATGCTCGCCCTACATGACCATAACGAGCGTCACAAAGCACAGATGTTGGTACAAAAATTAGCTGATGGTAATGCCATTGCCCTTATTTCGGATGCTGGCACACCACTTATCTCCGACCCGGGTTATCACTTGGTGTGTGCAGTAAGAGAGGCGGGCTTTCCAGTGGTGCCTGTGGTGGGCCCGTGCGCCTTGATTGCTGGCTTATCGGTATCGGGGTTGGCCACCGATCGGTTTAGTTTTTACGGCTTTTTACCGGCTAAGAGTAGTGGTCGAAAACAGCAGTTAGCGTTACTGGGCGATGTGGCTCATACGCAAGTGTTGTATGAATCGCCACACCGCATCGTTGCTACGGTGGCGGATATCGTTAGTGTGATGGGTGCCGAACGGCAGTTGGTGCTGGCGCGTGAACTCACCAAAACCTTTGAAACCGTATACGGTGGCACGGCATTGGACGTGCAGGCTTGGTTGTTGGCCGACCATAATCAACAAAAAGGCGAGTTTGTTGTGTTGATTGCGGGCGCCGAACCACAGGAGTTGGGCGAGATTGGCGCTGAAGAAGAGCGTATGCTGACCTTGCTGCTGGCAGAGTTGCCGATTAAAAAAGCCGCTGCCATTGCAGCCAGCCTTAGCGGCCACAAAAAGAAAGCCTTGTATGACCGCGCCTTGCAGTTACAGGGCAAAGTATAAGACAGTTGCTTAATCACCTTAACCTCGGTATCCTGCGCGCGAGAAAGTCCGCCAGACAGTCGCTGCTAGTTTATACCTCGGTATTTAGCTAGGGGAGGAAAGTCCGGGCTCCATAGGGCAAGGTGCCAGGTAACTCCTGGGCGGCGTGAGCCGACGGCCAGTGCAGCAGAGAGTAGACCGCCAACCCCGATTTATCGGGCGGTAAGGGTGAAAGGGTGCGGTAAGAGCGCACCGCGTACGTGGCAACACGTTACGGCATGGTAAACCCCACTTGGAGCAAGACCAAATAGGAACCCAATAGGTGCGGCCCGCACTGGGTTCGGGTAGGTCGCAGGAGGCCTGTGGCGACGCAGGCCCTAGATGAATGACTGTCCACGACAGAACCCGGCTTATGGTGCGGGCTTTCTCTCCTTTTTATTCGCAAAAAAACGTCCTGTTTTTTGCTTTGCCAATGGCACGCACATCCTTGTGCATCAAAAGTGTCCAGTTCATACTCTTCCATTTATCATGGCTAATCATGCATCAACCTATATGCTCATCAAATTTTCTCAGCCTGAAGGGTTGATCAATTGACTGAAACCATTGTTATGGAGGGCTTTAGTGCGTCAGTGACACGTACGCAGCGCAAGCGTAGTGTGGGATTTCGGGTGGTCGATGGTGAGGTGTTTGTGTTGGCACCTAAGGCTACTTCCAATGCCGAGCTACGTTTAATGTTAGCGGCTAAACAAAAGTGGGTACTGACTAAGTTGGCCTCGCAGTCTGAGCAACACCCGTTACCTGTGCGCCAGTACGTGAGCGGAGAGCAGTTCTCCTACTTCGATGATGAGTTGCTGCTAGACGTCAGGCGGGGCGCTTTTAAGGCCTGCGTATTTGATTCTCAATACCTGATTGTAACCGTGCCTCAGGCTAAGCCTGACTGGGTGCGCAATGCGTTGGAGCGTTGGTACAGGCAGCAAGCGCAGCATCACTTAGAATCACGTGTAGCCCACTTTGCACCTTTGGTCGGTGCTTGGCCCACAGCCATTCAAATTAAAACCTACCGAGCCCGTTGGGGTAGTTGTAATAATCACGGTCAGCTGCAATTTAATTGGAAGATCATGATGGCACCTAGTGCTGTGGTGGATAGTGTGGTGGTGCACGAACTTTGCCATTTATTACATATGCATCACGGGCCAGAGTTTTGGGCGCAGGTAAAAAGAGTGTTGCCTAATTATCGAGATGCTAAGCAGTGGCTCAAAGAAAAAGGCTATCAGTTAAGGCTAGATTGAAGTTATGGCCGATCAGTACTAAAATATCGACATTATTAAAAAGTGTAGAAACTTCTCCATGCCGCAAGAAAATTCCGCAGCCAAAGTATTACACCACCTTAAGCAAGACGTGCTGGTGGGTTATTTTGAGGCTGGGCAAAAACTCAAAATGAGCCAGCTCAAAGAGCGTTATCAAGTGGGTGTTAACCCCTTGCGCGAAGCGCTTTCGCAGTTGGTGGTGATGCAGTTGGTGCAAGTGCAGGATCAGCGCGGTTATCGCGTGTGTCCAGTGTCTCAACCAGAGCTTATCGATATTTACGATACCCGAGCGCGTATTGAGTCGTTATGTGTGGGTTTGGCTATTGACCGCGGTGATGATGCGTGGGAGGCCGGTATCGTGGCGGCGGCCTACCGTTTGCAGTCTAATGCGGCACTGCTGCAAGCAAATGGTGACCTGCAGGCGTGGGAGCAGCTGCATCAACAGTTTCACCATGCCATTGTTTTGGGTTGTGGTTCTGAAGAGCTGCTGAGGGTGCGTTTGCACTTGTACGAAAAAGCCTCCCGTTATCGAAACTTGTGGCTACGGCACAATGCTGGTCACGCCGCATTTGATGTTAATCAAATGGAACATGAACAATTGGTTACCGCGGTTCTCGCGCGTGATATCAAGGCCTCACAGGCTCTGGTTCAGCAACATATATTGGTGCCCAGTCGGGTGTTACAAAACCTGATTTAGTAGTGTTTTAGGGCGCCTTAAGTCCAGCCTTCTTTTAACTTGCATTATGGCCAACATCTACCTACACTTGTAAGGTGGATAAAAGTGGGTAAATGTGGTTTTTTATCCCATTTATCGGTGATTTTGTACGTATTTTAGGTGGCGAAGATGTTTCGTGGTGCAGCAACAATTAGTATTGATGTTAAAGGGCGCATGGCTATGCCAGTGCGTTTCCGAGACATTTTTGCTACCTGTACAGAACCGGAAGTCAACCCTCAGTTAGTCGTCACTATTGATACCGAAGAGCCCTGTTTGATGATTTACTCGTTAGCACAATGGAATCTTATTCAGGCTAAGTTGGAACAACTACCTAGTTTTAATCCTGCCGCTCGGCGTATACAGCGCTTGCTTATTGGTCATGCTACCGATCTGGAGCTTGATACCAATGGCCGTATTTTACTTCCCGCGTTATTACGCGAATATGCTCAGCTACATAAAAAAGCCATCTTACTAGGTCAGGGCAAAAAAATTGAACTATGGAGTGAGCCTATTTGGAATGCTCGCCGTGAAACCTATTTACAGGCCAGCAGCAGCTCCGAAGAACTACCGGAATTGTTACATCAGTTGTCCCTCTAAGGAATGCGCCAATCAGCGCTTATGGAACCAAAATGGTAGAAGAATTTAAACACAAGTCAGTCCTTTTAGATGAAGCAGTTGAGCTTTTGGTACATGAGCCTAACGGACTTTACATGGATGGCACCTTTGGTCGTGGTGGTCATAGTGGCTTGATTTTAAGCCACCTTGGGCCGCAGGGTCGGTTGCAGGCATTTGACAAGGACCCCTTGGCCATCGCGCAAGCCAATATGATGATGGCCGCTGATGAGCGTCTTGTTATTGCACAAACTTCCTTTGCTAATCTAGACCAAGTGGCGCAAGAACGCGGCGTTTTTGGCGATGTTTCTGGTATTTTGCTTGATTTGGGTATGTCGTCTCCCCAAATAGATGATGCTAGCCGAGGGTTTAGTTTTCAGAACGACGGCCCGTTAGATATGCGTATGAACCCAGATGCGGGAGAATCTGCTGCCCAGTGGTTGGCGCGAGCCGAAGCAGAAGAGATTGCAGATGTGCTCTATCACTTTGGTGAAGAGCGTTTTTCGCGCCGTATGGCGCGTGCCATTGTTGAACAGCGCCAAGTTAACCCCATCACCACCACCAAACAGCTGGCCAATATCATAGCGGTAGCGAATCCTAAATGGGAAAAAGGTAAAAATCCTGCCACTCGTGCGTTTCAGGGTATACGTATACATATCAACCAAGAGTTACGCGATTTAGAAGTTGGCCTTGATGCGGCTCTGGAGGCGTTAGCGCCCGGTGGTCGTTTGGTGGTGATTAGTTTCCATTCCTTGGAAGACCGCATCGTCAAACGTTTTATGCGTGAGCATGTTAAGGGCGACTCCCATATACCTCATGGCTTACCGGTGACTCAAGACCAGCTTAAGCGCAGGCTCAAGTTGGTGGGTAAAGCCCGTAAGCCCAGCCCCCAAGAAATTGACCTTAATCCGCGTTCTCGCAGTGCTGTGATGCGTGTGGCAGAGAAGATTATATGAAGGACCTAAGTCAAAACTTTAACCTTTGGTTCAAGCGTGCCAGCCTACAAGCTGAACGGTATGCCATGGTGTTGGGTTTTTTGCTTTTGACTATGTTGGTGATCACGGCGCAAGCCGTGGTGTATGGCTCCTTTCAGGCGCGTGGTTACATCAACCACTTGCATCAACTGGAAAAGGACCGTAACGACATGCAAGTGGAATGGGGTCAGTTGCTGTTGGAGCAAAGTGCCTGGGGTTCTCATAGCCGTGTTGAAACCACCGTGGTTGAACAGTTACAAATGTCCGTGCCGCCGGCGCAAAAAATTATTTTGGTAGGCCGTCCGTGAGTAGTACGCAATACCCCTGGCGGATGCGTATTGTGTGGCTATTTTTATTAGTTGCAGCCGCTGGTGTGGTGTGGCGGTTAGTGCATCTTAATATCACGGAACGCTCCTTTTTAATGCGCCAAGGTGATGCGCGTATGGTGCGCGAAGTGCCCATACCTGCCCACCGAGGTATGATTTTGGATCGCCGGGGCGAACCGCTCGCGGTGAGCGCACCCGTAGTAAGTTTGTGGGCCAACCCACAAGTGTTGGGCGCAAACTTAGATCAAGCCAAACAAGTTGCTGCGGCCTTGGGTTTGTCCGAAGAAAACTTTTTAGAGCGTTTAGAGCGACTTAAAAATAAAGAATTTATGTACCTCAAGCGCCATGTAAATCCATCTGAAGCAGGCGCGCTGTTGGGTCATGGTTGGTTAGGTGTTCATGGTCGACGCGAATTCCACCGATATTATCCAAGCGCAGAAGTTGCCACCCATTTGGTGGGATTTAATAATGTGGATGATCAAGGTCAAGAAGGTCTAGAGCTTGGTTATGAGTCTTGGTTACAGGGTGCGTCGGGTGCAAAAATGGTGCAGAAAGACCGCACCGGCCGTACCGTAAAAGACCTAAAGCTATTGACTGCTGGGCAACCCGGTAAAGACTTAGTATTGAGTATTGATATGCGTATGCAGTATGTCGCTTATCGAGAACTCAAAGCGGTGGTGCAGCAGCATCATGCAGCGTCGGGTTCGGCCGTAGTACTGGATGTGGCCACGGGGGAAATATTGGCCATGGTTAATCAGCCTGCCTACAACCCGAATAACCGTGCCTTGATGAGCATAGATAGTTTACGTAATCGTGCCATGACCGATGTATTTGAGCCGGGTTCTACCATGAAGCCGGTCACCATTGCAGCTGCGCTCATGAGTGGTCAATACGACCCTGATTCACAAGTGGATACCAGCCCAGGTTTTATAAAAGTGAAGAGCAAAACCATTCGTGATCATCGAAATTATGGGGTTTTGGATATTACCGGCATCATTACTAAGTCGAGTAACGTTGGGGTCACTAAGCTGGCCTTGTCGCTGCCCGAAAATAGCATTAGAGACACCTTTTATAGTTTTGGTTTGGGCCAGTCGACGGGTACGGGGTTTCCTGGCGAAAGTGCTGGTATCCTGCCTAGCTATGCTAAATGGAACCCGATTAACCTAGTCACCATGTCTTACGGCTATGGCATTGCTGTGACGCCGTTGCAATTGGCTCAGGCTTATAGTGTGTTTGCCAGCTATGGCCTAAAGCGGCCGATATCAATGCTAAAACAAGAGACTGTATTGGAAGCCGAGCGGGTAATGCCCGAGCGGGTAGCCAAGCAGGTGATCGCCATGCTGGAAACAGTGACTCAAAGTGGCGGTACCGGCACGCGAGCTCAGGTGCCTTCGTACCGAGTGGCGGGCAAAACCGGTACCGTACACCGTATCTCCAAGCAAGGCGGGTACGACGATGATCGCTACGCCGCTGTGTTTGCGGGCATGGCGCCCGCATCCAAACCGCGTTTAGTGTGTGTGGTGATTGTGGATGACCCCAAGGGTGAACAATATTATGGCGGCGAAGTAGCCGCACCGGTG
This sequence comes from uncultured Oceanospirillaceae bacterium, assembly GCA_965366045.1. Classification (GTDB taxonomy): domain Bacteria; phylum Pseudomonadota; class Gammaproteobacteria; order Pseudomonadales; family Balneatricaceae; genus Njordibacter. The sequence goes on along the minus strand of CBDUDU010000034.1, from coordinate 7,848 downwards.
TTTTCTCGGATTATGGCGGAAAGTTTGCGCCTACTAAATGTGGCACCAGATAATCTGCTGCCATTACAAGGTTAACAGTGAGGTTGGATGTGGATACCAAACGCTTACATGAACTGATGCCCCTGCCAGGGCTAGCCCAACAATGGGCCGACGTTTGTGTGCATGGCGTGTCATCAGATAGCCGACAAGTGCAACAGGGCGACCTGTTTATTACGTGTTTAGGGGAGCCAAAGCGGCAGCGCAGCTATGTAGAGCAAGCGCAGGCAAATGGAGCCGTGGCGGTAGCTATTGATGACACACAGGCGTTGTTACTGGACTCTTCCGACTTCACTGTGCCCATTGTTGGGTTACCAAACTTAGCTTCAAACCAGGGTATTATCGCGGCTAAGGTGAATAACCTGCCGAGCCAGCAGATGGCGTTAATAGGCATTACTGGCACCAATGGAAAAACAAGTTGTAGCCAGTTTATTGCCGAATCTTTTGCCCACTTGGGCTTAACTTGTGGGGTAATGGGCACCTTAGGCTACGGTTTATTACAGGCCATGCAGCAAGGTCCTAACACCACGCCTGATGCGGTCACTATGCAAAACCATTTAGGCGCAATGGCCGACGCTGGTGCTAATGCGTGCGCCATTGAAGTATCGTCCCATGGCTTAGATCAAGGCCGCCTCAATGGCTGCCGTTTTGAAACCGCGGTGTTTACTAATTTAACCCAAGACCACCTAGATTATCACGGAAGCATGCAAGCCTATGGGTTAGCCAAAGCAAGGTTATTTAACTGGCCCAGTTTACGTAATGTGGTGATCAATTTTGATGATGATTTTGGTCGTGGTTTAGTCAATGAAGTAGCCCCCTCAGTGACCATCTATACCTACAGCGCCCAAGTGAGCGATGTGGATTACGTTGACTTAGGGGTGCTGTCGTTAGTGCAGCATAGTCAGGGCATCGAAGCTACAATTTCAACACCTGTGGGCACTGGCGTGTTAACGGTCGGTCTAATTGGCCGTTTTAACCTGAGTAATCTGTTAGCCACTTTAGCTGTGCTGTTGTTACATAAAATAGAGCTAGGGGTGGCGATAAGTGCATTAAATAGCTTAACTACGGTGTGTGGCCGCATGCAATTGATTGACAGTAAGGCCCACAAGGTCAATGTCGCCCGCGCTATTGTGGACTACGCGCATACGCCAGACGCCCTAGAACAAGCGTTGATGGCAGCCAAGGAACACCTGCCCAGTGGTAAATTATGGGTGGTCTTTGGTTGTGGCGGTGATCGCGACGTGTCTAAACGACCGAAGATGGCTGCGATCGCTGAACGTTGGGCGGATCATGTGATCGTCACTGATGACAACCCACGCACAGAGTCCAATACGCAAATTTTGGGGCATATCTGTAGTGGTTTTAAGCGTATGGATCGAGTGGTTGTAGAAGCTGACCGAGGCCAAGCGATTGCCTTAGCTATGGCGCGCGCAGAAGTGGATGATTTGGTATTAATTGCTGGCAAAGGCCACGAAACTTATCAACATATACAAGGTCATAAGCATCACTTTAGTGACCATGAACAAGTGCTCAAAGCGGTTAATCGGGGGCCTAGCTCATGACTTCTTTTAGTTTGTCTAAGTTGAGCAAGCAGGTTACCACCAGCGGTTTGATGGGAGATGCTCAGTTTAGCCGTGTGTCTACCGATACCCGCAGTTTACGCGCTGGTGATCTTTTTGTTGCCTTAATTGGCCCCAACTTCGATGGTCACGAATTTATTGCGCAAGCACAAAGCCAAGGGGCTTGTGCCGCCTTGGTGAGTACGGAAATTGATACCGGCTTACCTCAGTGGGTGGTGCCGGATACACGTATCGCCTTAGGCCAGTTGGCAAGTGTTAAGCGCCAGTCGTTAGACGGTCAGTTTGTTGCAGTCACAGGTAGTAGTGGTAAAACCACGGTTAAGGAAATGCTGCAGCAGGTGTTGGCACAGGCAGGGCAGGTAGAAGTGACCCAGGGCAACCTTAATAATGATATTGGTGTGCCGCTTAGTTTGTGGGCCATGCATGACAATGTGGACTATCGTGTGCTCGAGCTGGGCGCTAATCACCTTGGCGAAATAGCCTATACCAGTCGCATGGTCCAAGCCCATGTGGCCATCCTCAACAATGCACAAGAAGCTCATTTAGCTGGTTTTGGTGGTATTGGTGGGGTGGCAGCAGCCAAGGGCGAAATCATCTCTGGGCTTGGTGAAACTGGCCAAGTGGTATTGAATTATGATGATCACTACTTTCGGCAATGGTGGCAATTAGCGGGTGATCGGCGAGTATGGAGCTTTAGCTTAGCTGACAGTAACGCCAGTGTCAGCGCCAGCCAAATTGAAGTCAGTGCCAAGGGAAGTCAGTTTGTTTTACAGGTGGGCGGCCAGTCGCAACGCATTCATTTGCACCTGCTAGGTCAACATAATGTTGCTAATGCCCTTGCTGCTGCAGCTGCTGCATTAGCCTTGGGCTTATCGCTGGCACAGATTGCACGGGGCTTGGGACAAGTCAGACCTTACCATGGCCGGCTTGTGAGCCATCAGTTGAGCCATAATCGGTGCGTTATTGATGATACCTATAATGCTAACCCGGGTTCAGTTAAAGCGGCCATCAGCGTTTTGCAGCAACAGCCAGGTGAGCGTTGTTTTATACTCGGAGACCTTGGCGAGTTAGGCGAGCAAGAAGTTGCACTGCACCAACGTATTGGCCAGCAAGTGGCTGATGCCGGTATCGAATGGTTTTATGGTTTTGGGCCTTTGGCTCAGCACGCCATAGAAAGTTATCGCAGCCAAAACGGTGGCTTTGGTAAAGCGTGTGAAAATAAAGAAAATCTGACCAATTGCTTTGCGCAATTGCCTAAATCTAACTTCAGCTGTTTGGTTAAAGGGTCTCGATCCAGCCATATGGAACGGGTTGTTGAACAATTTTTAAACGGTGGTAACTAACTTATGTTGTTATGGTTAGCTGATTATTTAGCCCAGTATTATAGCGCCTTTGGCGTATTTCATTACCTTACTATGCGCGCCATTATGGGCGTATTAACGGCGCTCTTTATAGCCATGGCGATTGGCCCGTATATGATAGAGCACTTAAAGGCTAAGCAAATTGGCCAGTCAATACGAGAAGATGGGCCAGAGAGCCATTTTGCCAAAGCCGGTACGCCAACTATGGGTGGTGCATTGATTCTGGTGGCGATTCTGATTAGTGCCTTATTGTGGGGCGATTTAACTAACCGATATATATGGGTGACTATTGCGGTTACGGGTGTGTTTGGGGCTGTAGGTTGGGTCGATGATTACCGTAAAGTAGTTGAGAAAAACTCCCGTGGTTTGATCGCACGATGGAAATATTTTTGGCAATCTGTAGGAGGCTTAGGTGCGGCTTTGTTTTTGTATTACAGCGCTCAGTCGCCCCAAGAGCTTGAGCTTATTGTGCCATTCTTTAAAACCGTAGGCATCAACATTGGCGTGCTCTATATCGTGCTGACCTATTTTGTCATTGTTGGTACCTCAAATGCCGTTAATTTAACCGATGGTTTGGATGGTTTGGCGATACTACCTACCGTGCTGATTGCCGGTGCCTTAGCCATATTTGCCTATTTGACCGGCCATTCAGTGTTTTCGGGCTATTTAAATATTCCCTATATCAGTGGTGCGGGTGAATTGGTGGTGTTTTGCGCCGCCATCGTTGGTGCCGGTATGGGGTTTTTGTGGTTTAACACTTACCCCGCACAAGTGTTTATGGGCGATGTGGGAGCCTTGGCCTTAGGTGCTGCCTTAGGTGTAGTAGCTGTAATCGTTAGGCAAGAATTTGTATTGTTTATTATGGGTGGGGTTTTTGTCATGGAAACCGTGTCGGTTATTGTACAGGTGGTCTCCTTCAAGCTCACCGGCAAACGGGTGTTTCGTATGGCGCCAATCCACCATCACTTTGAACTCAAAGGCTGGCCCGAGCCGCGTATTATTGTACGTTTTTGGATCATTACCGTGGTGCTGGTATTGATCGGCCTGGCCACATTAAAACTTAGATAAGTAACGGTATAAGAGATGCTGCAGACATGTCATTGATAACCAGCGACCGATTTAGCCTGATCATTGGTTTAGGGAAAACCGGCTTCGCCTGTGCCCAATACTTAGCGCAGCAGGGTCAGCGCTTTCAGGTGGCAGACTCGAGGCAGGAACCGCCTTATTTGACACAACTGCAACAACAATACCCACACATAAAAATTCATTTAGGTGAGTTTGAAACAGCGTTGTGTGTGGCTGCCAGCGAAATCATACTTAGCCCAGGGGTTTCTCGCCAAGAGCCTGTGCTACGTGCTGCGATAGCTGCTGGAGTATCAATACGCAGTGATATTGATTTGTTTGCCCGGGTCGCTCGTAAAGCGGGTGTGCCCATAGTTGCGATTACCGGTTCCAATGCTAAGAGTACGGTCACCAGTTTAGTGGGTCAAATGGCAGTAGAGGCTAACGTCAATGTGGCTGTGGGTGGTAATTTGGGTGACCCCGCAGTATCGCTACTTGATGACGCAGTAGAATTGTACGTCATGGAGTTATCTAGTTTTCAGTTGGAATCGACCACGGCTCTGGGTGCCGATGTGGCTTGCGTATTAAACGTCAGTCCCGACCATATGGATCGATACCCCAATCTTATGGCCTACCATCAGGCTAAACATCGCGTGTTTCAAGCCTGCAAATCTGCCGTGGTTAACGCAGACGATGCCCTCACTAACCCGTTGGTCGCCGATACGGTGAAACAAACTCGATTTGGTTTAAATGACCCCGATGTGGGCCAGTTTGGGTTGCGCCAACATCAGGGTGAAGCATGGTTGAGCCAAGGCCTGAAGACCTTATTGCCGGTGGCGGAGATGGCTATGGTCGGTCGTCATAATGTCGCCAATGCCCTAGCTGCCTTGGCATTAGGCCAGGCTGTTGATCTGCCTATGGCTTCAATGTTGGCTACTCTTCGCCAATTTACTGGGCTGCGTCACCGTTGTGAAAGCGTCGCCAAGCGAGGTCAGGTGAGTTACGTCAACGATTCAAAAGGCACCAATGTGGGTGCTACGGTAGCTGCTTTAGATGGCTTGACAGGCACCATCGATGGCAAAATTATTTTAATTGCTGGCGGTGTTGGCAAAGGCGCAGATTTTTCTGATTTAGTTGCGCCGTTAGTAGAATACGCCCGTGAAGTGATCTTAATGGGTCAAGATGCTGGTGTGATTGCTGAAACCCTAGGCCAGCAGGTCCCCAATTTTATAGTCGATGACATGGCGCAAGCTGTAGCTCTGGCAAAGGCCCATGCTATAGCGGGCGACTTAGTTTTGTTATCGCCCGCGTGTGCAAGTTTTGATGCCTATTCTGGTTTCGAGGCTAGAGGCGATGACTTTACTCAGTTAGTGCAGGCTTTATGATGAATTTGATGGCACAACAATGGCAGCGTATTACCGGTCAACGTTTAGATTTGGCCCTGTTGTTGCCCGCCATTGCTTTGGCGTTGATCGGTTATGTGATGATTACTTCGGCTTCGATGGATGTGGTGGCGGTTAAATTTAACGACCCCTTTTACCAAAGCAAACGACAATTGTTGTTTATGGTATTAGGTGTCGCCAGCTTACTGGTTTGTTTGATGATTCCGGTTGACGTATGGCACAAACAAAGTCCGTGGTTGTTGTTATTGGCGGTGCTGTTGTTGATTGCCGTGTTGATTCCTGGTCTAGGCCGTAGCGTTAATGGCAGCACTCGGTGGATCCCTATTGGCCCATTGAGTTTGCAGCCTTCAGAATTTGCTAAGTTGGCAGTGGTAACGTTTATGGCGGGTTACCTGGTACGCCGACAAGACGAAGTGCGGACTCAATTTTCGGGTTTTCTTAAATCTTTAGTGGTCCTAGGTTTGTTTATTGTGTTGTTTTTATTGGAACCCGATTTTGGCGCCGTAGTGGTCATGATGGCCGCTGTTTTGGGTATGTTCTTTTTAGGTGGTATGCGCAAACTACATATCGGCGCAGTGGTAGTGGCTGCGGGTGCGTTAGGTACCATGACCATTTTTGCCGCTGAATATCGTATTAAACGCTTAATGACTTACTTAGATCCATGGGGAGACCCATTTGGTAGTGGTTACCAGTTGACGCAAGCACAAATTGCCTTTGGTCGAGGTGGTTGGTTTGGCGAAGGTTTGGGGCAGAGTATGCAAAAATTGTTTTACTTGCCTGAAGCGCACACCGATTTTGTGTATTCTGTATTGGCTGAAGAGTGGGGCGCGATGGGGGCTCTGGTGGTTGTGGCTCTGTATGGGTTGCTGATTGTAAGGGGTTTAAAGGTTGGTCAGCAGGCGGAAGCTCTAGGCCAGCAGTATTCCGCTTATCTGGCCTATGGGCTAGTGCTGCTGATTGCGGCCCAAGCGATGATCAACATTGGTGTGAATTTGGGTTTGTTACCCACTAAAGGGTTAACTTTACCCTTTGTCAGTTATGGTGGCAGTAGCATGTTGGCTTGTGCAGCGAGTTTGGGCATATTGTTACGTATCTCGTTGGATAACACCGTTGCACTACAACAACCTTACCGCCCTAGTGACGACCAACTGCAAACGTCATCAACGCAAGGCAATGGTATTCAAGGCGCCGAACATTGGTTTGAAGATGAGCTGGATCAGACCCTAGGAATGGCCCATGACCGTTGAGACTAATACGCTGGGCAGTAAGCGATTATTGATCATGGCCGCCGGTACCGGCGGCCACGTGTACCCTGCTTTAGCCACAGCGCAAATAATGCAACAACAAGGCTGGCAGGTTGAATGGTTAGGCACGGGCCGCGGTATCGAGTCGCGTTTGGTGCCAGCAGCAGGTATAACATTACATTGTATTGATATTGTGGGTTTGCGTGGCAAGGGCCGACTGTCTTTGTTGGCCGCGCCGTGGCGACTAGTTAAGTCGTTTGTACAGGCGTTTAGACTGCTTGGAAAATACCAGCCCCATTGTGTGCTGGGTATGGGCGGTTTTGTTGCAGGGCCTGGTGGGTTAGCCAGTTGGGTGAAGCGTATTCCGCTTGTGTTACATGAGCAAAATGCGATTCCCGGCTTAACCAATCGTTTGCTTCGGCCTATTGCAACACGTACCTTGCAGGCCTTTGAAGGCAGCTTCGCCACCGCCGATGCCACCACCGTGGGCAATCCGTTACGGTCCAATATTGGTGCAGAAAAAACCTCTCACCAAGGGTTACATATCTTGGTTGTAGGTGGCAGTTTAGGGGCGTTGGCGCTCAACCAAGTGGTGCCGCAAGCGCTGGTATTATTACCAGCGACTGACCGAGCAAAGGTCTGGCATCAAACAGGTCCTAAACACTTCTCTGCAACCCAACAAGGTTACAATGAACTTCAAGTGGAAGCGCGTGTAGATGCCTATATTGATGACATGGCGCAGGCCTATGCTTGGGCAGACTTGGTGATATGCCGGGCAGGAGCCCTAACCGTAAGTGAGTTAGCAGGTGCTGGAATACCGTCTATACTAGTGCCTTACCCCCATGCTGTAGATGACCACCAAACTGCCAACGCCAATATATTACAACGGGCGGGTGCGGCGGTGGTGATGCAACAAGCACAACTTTCTGCTGTTACCTTGAGTCAGATGATTACCCAACTACAGTCTGATACAACCCAATTAAACACCATGGCACAGGCTGCTTTAACCTGTGCTCAGCCTAACGCTGGAAAGCAAGTGGCACAATATTGCATGGAGATTGCTCGTGGTTAAAATAGCCCCACATCATCAGTACAACATTCCTGAAATGCGCCGTATTAAGCGCATCCATTTTGTCGGCATCGGTGGTGTTGGTATGTGTGG
>CBDUDU010000033.1:0-22187 GCA_965366045.1 uncultured Oceanospirillaceae bacterium | reverse complement strand
TGTAAAAGTTATTCAACGCTAGTGTTGAATTTATCGCGAATCTGCTGCTGAATCTTCAACACCGAACGAGGCCAAGGTTGCTGGTTGCGTAAGGCGAGCGGCAAGGCCTTAATGGCATCACGAGCCGCGCCACTAGTTTGGTAATCACCCACCAATAATATATACCAGGGCGCATTGCCGCGCTCAAGCTGCAGCACATAATAGCGCTGTTCGAACTTATGCTGTGTCAAAAAGGCCTCTAACGTGAGCTCTAAACGAGCACCTAACACCTGCAAGCTAAAGTGCTCTGGCGACACCTTCATCAGTGCTGCATAACCATAAGCATGCTGACTAATGGCTGTCGCTTGAGGCCAAGCGGGTAGCACGGGGGCAGTTGCTGCAGTGGATTCGGGCTGTAAACTCACATTGGCCGATGGCGCAGACAGCTCAATCGGCTCTAGAGGGGGTAGTGCTTGGGCGATTGGCTCACTCAATAGTTCATCCACAGTCTCAATATCCGCTTCGATGACCTCTACCACTGTCGCCGCCTGCGGTAGGTCTATAGCCGTACGGGCCGGGTCGGTCACATAGTTAACCACCCATATACCTGCCAACAGACACACCACCACAATGGTGGCGGCAATATGCATGACCGGTAATCCCGCTTGCTGTACAAAGCCGCCTTTATGCAAGGCTTTATTAGCCAGCATATTCAGATAGCCCGGGTTACCCTGAGCCAACTGATGTAATTGCAGCAATTGGATAGGGGCTAAGCCCTGACCCTGAGCAATACCCATGATTTGTAATCGTTGACGCAGGTAATCGGCGCTTTCTTCTTGGCTAAATGGCGCCAAAACTAAATGATAAAAGCGTTCTTGACGCATTTCGGTGAACTGAGGTGCTTCGATGCGCTCCACCAAACCTTGGTCGGCGCACAAAATAACGTGCGGGCGCGAATCCACTTTAGCACTTCGAGACAACAAGTTAGCCAATAATTCCAAAGCATCATCGTCTAACCAATGCGCATCGTCCACCACTAGCAGCAACACTTGCTCGTCTCGGGCGAGCTCTTGAGCCCGCTCTTGAATCGCAAGAATAGACGCCTCAAGACTCGCATGATTAGGTAGTTGCACGGTTAATTGTTGGACCAACTGACGTATGACCCAGGCCGCCGAAACGGTTTCGTTTAAGGCAAGATGGACAATGCAGGCATCGGCAGGCTGCACCCTTAGAAACTGGTCTATAAAGGTACTTTTACCGACACCCGTTGGTGCAGTCACCAATACTAAGCAATCTGAAAAGTGGCTCAAATGCAGCAGCGTGTCAAGCTGGCGACCACGCGCCTTAGGTTGATACTCGAAGCTCATCAAGTTGATCGATCGATGGTCTTCTTCTTGTTGTTCCAATTGACGACTATAGGCGCCATAAGCAGCGGACAAGTTGGATGCCGTATTGGATGCTGGCACTGCCCCGGAGTTGCTCATAGGACCCTAGCAGAGCGGCTGGTGATTAAGGGTTTGATGTAACAGTTCCGAACTGAAGCTGGAGGTGACAACAGCAGCGCCGAGTTGCTCTAACAAGATAAGTCGAATGGTGCCATCGGTCACTTTTTTGTCAACTTGCATATGTTGTATATAATTATTCGCTGTCATCTGATCCGGCCCCCACAAGGGCAATCCAGATGCTTCTAGCAAGTGCGTAATACGTTGCACCGTAGGCCGATCGATCCAACCTAGACGATGGGACAAGTCGGCGGCCATAGCCATACCAGCGCCCACAGCTTCACCGTGTAACCAGCGGCCATAACCCATTTGTGTTTCAACTGCATGGCCAAAGGTGTGACCAAAATTAAGCAATGCTCGGCGGCCTTGCTCACGCTCATCGTCAGCCACAATTTCGGCCTTACAGGCGCATGAGCGGTAAATGGCTTGGCTAATTAACGTCGGTTCTAACTGCTTAAGCTGTTCAATGTTAAGTGTTAACCATGCGAAAAAAGACGCATCGGCAATGAGGCCGTACTTAATCACTTCGGCAAGGCCTGCAGACAATTCGCGTGCCGGCAAGGTGGCTAAACTCTGGGTGTCGATCAGCACACATTGAGGCTGATGAAAGGCCCCAATCATGTTTTTACCCGAGGGGTGATTAACGCCGGTTTTACCACCCACAGAGGAATCCACTTGTGACAACAAGGTGGTGGGCACTTGAATAAAATTCACCCCCCGCTGATAAGCGGCCGCGGCAAAGCCTGTCATGTCGCCAATCACGCCGCCACCTAAAGCGATCAAGGTGGTGGTGCGGTTATGGCGTTGCTGTAGGAGGTGATCAAACACCAAACTCACGGTATCTAAATGCTTGTGCTCTTCGCCGTCTTCTAACACCAAACGATCTAACTGCAAACCTTCAATTTGCAAGCTCTCTAAACCCGCAACTAGCGTGTCTAAATACAGCGGTGCAACGGCGGTATTGGTGACCACCAATATTTGTTTGCCGCGAATATGAGGGGCCAACAACTGCGGCTGCTGCAACAACCCGCTACCGATGTAAATGGGGTAACTTCGATCGCCTAAATCAACCGTGAGTGTTTGGTGTGTGTTGGTCATGGATTGGGCTCTAGCCTACAAAGCGCGAATGGCTTCTATTTGTTTGATTATCTCTGCCACTAACAAACGCGGATTTTGGGCGCCTGTGGCTACCTGAATGTCCGCGGTTTCTTCGTACAGTGCATGACGGCTAGCAAATAGGTCGCGTAACACTTGTTCTGGATCTTCGTTTTGTAATAACGGCCGGTTCTTGTCTTTAGACGTGCGTTCAAGCTGCTGCTCTACCGTAGCAAACAAATACACCACTGTGCCCCGGGCTGACAGGTGCTGGCGATTTTCTGGCGATTCAACCGCACCACCACCTGTAGCCATCACCACATCTCGCTGCTGAGACAGCTCGGCAATCATATTAGCTTCGCGTTTGCGAAAACCAGCTTCGCCTTCAACATCAAAGATCCAGGGAATGTCAGCGCCAGACCTGTCTTCTATTTCCCTATCTGTGTCTAAGAACTCTAACTTTAGTTCGCGAGCAAGTTGCCGCCCGATGGTGCTTTTCCCAGCACCCATGGGGCCAATTAAAAATATATTCACCGTGGATTTCCCTGTTAATAAACAGCAACAACAAAACCCGGTCATCAAGAGCTTGTTGCTCGCTGCCGGGTAGGATGCACTAAATTATGGGGATTAAGGTCAACTTAATCAAGGGTAATCAAGGGTTAACTATACGTGGAGTGACAAAAACCAAGAGCTCAAAACGTTCCGTGTCGTGTTTGCGCCGTTGGAACCACTGACCTACCAGCGGTAATCCGGCCAACAGCGGGTTAGACAGCAAACGATCCAGCTGTTGTTCATACAATGCCCCACCCAATACCAAAGTTTGCCCAAGGCCCACCACGGCACGCGTTTTAAGGCGATGGGTATTCAGCGCAAGCTCGCCATTAGGCAACAAATCCCCAATCGAATCCTGCATCACTAGCAAGTCTAATTGCACTTGTTGGTGCGGCAACACCCTAGGTGTAACGGTGAGACCCAATACCGCCTGTTTCCATTGCTGCTGCTGACCTGCCTCAGTGGTCATTAGGTAAGGCACCTCCTGGCCTGTTTCAATACTACCCGTGTAACCCTCTTGCACTAAAATTTGCGGCTGCGCTAAGGTAAGCATCTTGCCACTGGCTTCTAGTGCTGCTAGCTCTAGCTGTAACAACACATGGGCGCCTATCAAACCTAATTGCAAACTGCCTCCCGCCGGGCTAAACCCGACCCCAAGGTTCGCGCTTTGCGACGGGGTGGCCGAGGCGCCTGCCACGTTACCTAGGGCACCAATAAAATCCAACCCACTAGACTCACCTAAGTCAGATTTAGCAATAACGATACGACCCTCTATTAATAACTGATCCAGTGGTTGGTCCAGTTGGCGTAACACCTTGGCCAACTGCGTTGCGCGTGCAACCTCGTCGTAAATGAGCATTTGATGGGTGCGGGAGTCCGCTAACAACTGCCCCTGCGGCGACAATAATGCGGTGGCGTTTTGTAATGTTGAAAGCATGTCATCGGCCTCCACATAATCTAGCTTTACCCGTGCCATGGGTAGCAAGGCGATGTTCGATTCACCCATCACCTGAGACACTATCAAGCCCTGCGCCGTCTGCTTGCAGGTTAGCGAAAAACCGCTACAGATCAGTGCCAAACCTTCAGCTGGCTGAATTTGTTTAAACACCAAACTCACTTGAGTGTCGATGTCGTCGGCTAACACTAAATTAGTCTGTGCCGCCAATGCGAGCTCATACAACACATCGGTTATGGGCACCTGGCGCACATCAATGTCGATGGGCTGAATGTCGTCACTGCGGCTTAGGCCGGCGGCTAGTACCAGCACCATTAACAACCAACGATCAAAAAATGGCCTCATGGGCACACCCCCGTTACACACTGACGCTGCAACACCCATTGTTGCTTGCCCTGTTGCAAGGTCACTTGCTGCGCATTGGCCCCGACCATCCGCCAAGGCCCAACAGCTTGACCTAGCCTCAAGCGTTTCACCGTGCCGTTAGCGACCTGCCGAAGCCACACCCAGGCCCCCTTTTTAGCTTGCTGACTATAGCCAATAAAGCGCCACGTCGCTTCAGGCACCACGCCTTTTGTAATCGCGTTAGGTAGCGGCTTAAGCGGACCAGTAAATTGATCAAAGGCCAAACCTATAGCCGACTGTTGAGCCGGCGAAAGCAGCCTGTTGTGATCGCCCAAATCTTGTACCAAAGGTTCGACCTGCCAGTTCATTGCCAAATTCCATAGACCTGAAGGCGCAGCCACTAAAGACAACTCAGTGAGTGACCAACCGACACCGTTAGGCACCGGAGCGAGTGCCTGCCATTGGGTGCTTGGTAACTGCGCCGTGAGTTGCAGGCTATCCTGTGCCGCCGACAGCTCCACTGACGAGGATAAGTGGGACAGCCGTTGCACCATGTCCGCTGCTGCAACAGCCGCTAGGCTATGTTTCATTGGATCAGGCCTCAGCGCCAATGAATTAAGGTCCGGGTCAGGCATTACGGCCACAGGTTCGTGAATTAGCTGGTACTGCACCCGCAAGCCAATACCATGGGGCTGCGCATTTAAGGCCAAGACCTTAGAATTCGGCCTAGCTTGTATCCAGGTTTGCCACCAAGGTTGCCAAGCTTGTAGCTGGCTCAGCTCAAATTCTACACGCCCAGCCTGCCCCTTCAGCTGCGTCCAGCGCCAACGCGTGAGCTGCTGGGGATCGGACAGTTTGGTTACCAAAGTAGCCAACTCGAGCGCAGGTAACCACGCCTTATGTCGCAGCCCTTGAGTGACTGAAGCATTGCGCTGAGCCTGTTGCGTTTCACGCATTGTTAGCCAAGTGCTTTGCTGCTGTTGACGAAGGTACAAATGCCCGGCGTGCAAAACATCATAGGCTTGAGACACTGCCTGCCGCCAACGAGCGTACTGCCACCCCACCGACGCCAGCAACAGCAGGCTAACGATTAGACCCCAGGCAAGCATGGTATAACGCTGGCGGCGCTGCGCTAACAGCAGTTGTTGAAACCACGGTAAAAAATTGGCCTCACTGGCCTGAGGTTGACGCCACATTATCATGCCTTGCTCCAGCATTTTTGCGCCAACCACCACGCCATAGAGCCATCGAGGCCGACCTCTTTTGGGCATTTCACACGACTCAATACCAGCGGCTCTAAGCTAACTTCTATGGTGGTGTTCATCACCGTTTGTAGATTGCCCAAGAGGTTTTCAACCGGGCGTGCATAATGGACGTTAAGCACCAGCAACATATGTAGCGCCGGGGCCAACTGTAAGTGCTCTACCAATACACTTGAGGCATCGATGTTGAGTTTTTCTGCCGCCCAGCGTTGATCCGCCAACCGCTGCTTGATTTGGCTGTTAACAACACTTTGATGCCAAAGGCGTGGTTTTTGGGCCTGTGTGAACTGCATTTGTGGACCATGCAGCCAAGTAAAATAGACTTTAGGCAAGCCGACGGTAACTAACAAGTGCCGCTTGCCCACAAGGTCATTGATTTGCATAAGACATCGAAACCAAGCAGAACCCTCTGCCTCATCAGGTGGCTCAAGGGTATTAAGTGGGGGTATTGGCACCCTCCATTGGCCCAAACAAAGAGGCGGCCATTGGGTGCGGGGTGGATTTTCAGGTGCCTGTAAAAGCACCATGCGCAGGCATTGCGCTTGCCAATCAAGGCCAAGAGACAAGGGACTAACGAGACGTTTACTCAATTGCTTCAACATAATTCCCATCCATGGGTGGCTAAACTAAATATATCTTATATACTTTCGATTCTTTTCCGTCTTGAGTTTAAGCATAGCATGACATTTGTACGACGCCTGTTTAAATGGGGATTCATCCTCGGCACACTCTGTGCCTTACTGATAGGGGCGTTTACTTGGTTTTATCTGATACCTCGATTACCCGATGTCAGTGCCCTCAAGGACTATCACCTACAGACCCCATTGCGAGTAATGAGTCGTGATGGGAAGCTGATTTCAGAATTTGGTGAACAACGTCGCATTCCTTTGCGTATCGACCAAGTACCGCAGGACTATATTAACGCGCTAATTTCTGCAGAAGACGAGAACTATTACAGCCATTACGGGGTGGACCCCAAAGGCTTATTGCGTGCAGCGGTACGAATGGTTCAAGCTGGAGGTAAAATCCAAGGTGGTGGCAGCACCCTAACCATGCAGGTGGCGCGTAATTATCTATTAACGTTAGACCAAACCTTCATCCGCAAATTTAACGAAATATTATTATCGTTTCAGATTGAGCAGCAACTCAGTAAAGACGAAATTCTAGAAATGTACTTCAACAAAATGTTTATGGGCCACCGTTCATATGGTATCGAAGCGGCCTCTGCCGTGTATTACGGTCGCTCGATTAGCGAATTAGAATTACCCCAACTAGCCATGTTAGCGGGGCTGTATAAAGCACCATCAAAATACAACCCAATCTCCAATCCAGAACGTTCCAAAATACGTCGCAATTGGATTTTAGGTCGCATGCTTAAGCTCGGCTATATCCATCAGCAGCAATATGATGACGCCATTGCCACCCCGATTATTGCCCGCTATCACAGCCTTAAACCAGAAACTTCGGCATCCTACGTAGCGGAAATGGTGCGCCAAGAACTGTTTGACACCTTCCCCATCGAAGATGTGTACACTGGCGGATATCGCGTCTACACCACCATCGACAGTCGCCTGCAGGACGCCGCACAACTGGCCGTACAAAAAGGCCTGCTAGCTTATGATCGACGCCATGGTTTTAGAGGCATTGAAATCAATCATGGTGCCAATTTAGCCACCGAGCAAGCCGAACGCATTCTCAATCGCATTCCGGTATTTGGCCCGCTGCAACCCGCTATAGTGCAGCAACTAAACGAAGATTCGGCCAATTTAATCATGCGCTATGGCGTCACCGCCACCATCCAATTTAGCGACATGAGCTGGATCCGCCCCCGTATTGCCATAGACCACTTAGGCCCTAAGCCCGAACAGATTAGTGACATCCTCACCGTAGGCGACCAAATTCGCATACGTCAGGCTTATTCTGACCCTAACGTTTGGTATTTATCACAAGTGCCCGATGCTCAAGGTGCGCTCATCGCCCTGGATCCACAAGACGGTGCTATGATCGCCTTGGTGGGTGGCTTTGAATATTTACACAGTAAATTTAACCGCGCCACGCAAGCCTTACGCCAGCCTGGCTCAAACTTTAAACCCTTCATCTATTCCGCTGCACTAGAACAAGGGTTTACGGCCGCCACCTTAATTAACGATGCCCCGGTGGTGTTTGCCGACGCAAGTTTGGAAGACTCATGGCGGCCAGAAAACTATAGCGGCAAATTTTTTGGCCCCACACGCCTGCGTAAAGCCTTATACAAATCGCGCAACTTAGTTTCGATCCGTATTCTGCGCGAAATCGGCATCAAGTCGGCGATCGACTACGCCAGTCGGTTTGGTTTTAAACCAGAACAATTACCTCTCAATTTGTCCCTTGCCTTAGGCAGTGCCAGCGTGCCACCTATCGATGTAGCCACTGCATATGCCAGCATTGCCAACCAAGGTTACCAAGTCACCCCCTATTTTATCGAGCGTATTGAAGACAGTTTTGGCAAGGTGTTATATCAAGCCGAGCCCACTACGGTATGCGCCAACTGTGACTATGTACGGGCAACCGATACAGTGAATTTAGTAAGCCTGCCTGAACCATACGCAACCATCATTGATAACGGTGCCATCATTGCCCTAGACGAAGCCATCGACCAAGAAGATGCCGACCAACAAGCTGCACAGGATGCCTTATTAAGCAGCAGTCGGCCCACCACCGCGCTTCCCATTGCCCCACGTATTATGGATGAGCGCGTCAATTACATCATGCACACCATCCTTCAAGATGTAGTTAAAAAAGGCACGGCGCGTAAAGCGCAAAAGCTAGAAAGAAATGATTTGGCGGGTAAAACGGGCACTACCAACGACCAAAAAGACGCGTGGTTTTCGGGCTACGTTGATTCCGTGGTGGCCACGACATGGGTGGGGTTTGACCAACCAAAAACCTTAGGCCGAAACGAATTTGGTAGCACCGCTGCACTGCCTATTTGGATTGACTTTATGCGTGTAGCCCTAGATGGCACGCCAGAACATAAGCGCACCCAACCCGATGGCATGGTCACCATAAAAATTGACCAAGCCACTGGCGAGTTAGCCCGGCCCGAAGACACCACATCGTTAGAAGAAATTTTCCGCGAAGAGCGCACTCCTATACAAATGGCACTGCCTAAAAACAACCATTCTACAGACGACACTAGCCACCAAGAAGCCGCACCAGAACAGGTTTTTTAAAGCCCACTTAGTGCTGGGGCCTGTTCCAGCATGTCTAAATGATAGACGCTCATCAAGCCCGACAAATAGCCCTTTTGGCGTTGTTTTTTACTCAGCTTACGCCACGACAACCAACCCCTTGCGATAATGGTTTGTCCGGCCCATTGCTCTAACTGCTGGCGGTTGTTGGCCCTTAAATGCGAGCCTGCGAGTAACTGTTTGTCTATTTTAATGCCCGCTTGCCCACCAAAACCAATATACCAGTCATGCTGGCTTTCACTTATGTCCGCCACCACACCCCCCATACGCATAAACCCACCTCGCTTGGGGCTTAAGTCGGCCGCTTGATACACAGCAGATAGGGCCGTGCGCCAAATGCCCAGCCCTTGCTTACGCGCACTCGACTCATGCTGCCATAAACAATCATCTGCACCCTGTGCATCCATGCTCACCACGTAGGCTAAACCGCGGGCCACAAGAAGCGCCTCGGCACTTAAACCGGCGCCATCATAAATTTTCACTAACCACCGGCCGTAATGGTCTTGAAGGTTGGGCAACAATCGCAAATAAATCTCAGTTTGCTGCGCTAGTTGCTGATCTAACTGATCCCTAGCCTGCTGTGCATAGGGTTGCGCTGGCCGTGATTTATGAGCCATTTCGGTGGTATTAATCTGCCCCAATCGCAAGCGCTGCCCATGAGCCACACTGAGACTATCACCATCTTGCACATACCAACGTTGTACCTTGTAAATATGACCCACCTCCGGCTCTCCCGGCCACGGCGATGCTCGCAGCATTTGTTGTCCAGACAAAGCCAAACACTGGGCTGACACCGGCGATGCATTGGCTAGCGCCAAAAACACGCAACAAAATCCGACCATTCGCCTTATTAGTTTGCTATTCATGTCCACTTACTCGCACCATGAGTGAGCATATAGCATAGCCTGTTTCTAACATGAAGGTTGGTCAATTGAGATCAACTCAAGCCAACCAACTATACCTTTGACGTGCGGCCGATAAGCGCTTGCTTATACACCAGACTCCTCGTTAAAATAGAGCCCTACCATCGCCCCCACAAGCCAACAGGAACACCCATGAGCCAAACTAACGAGACCACCACAAACCAACAATGGGGAGGCCGCTTTAGTGAGCCTACCGATGCCTTTGTGGCCCGTTTTACGGCATCAGTGGAGTTCGACCAACGCATGTACCGCCAAGACATTCAGGGTTCGGTAGCGCATGCCAAAATGCTCACCCATGTGGGCGTATTAACGCAGCAAGAGTGTGATGATATTTTACGCGGCCTAGAAGAAATTCGTATCGAGATTGAACGCGGCGACTTCACCTGGTCCGTGGCCCTAGAAGATGTACACATGAACATCGAAGCAGCCCTCACTGCGAAGATCGGCATGGCAGGTAAGAAGCTCCACACAGGGCGCTCGCGCAACGACCAAGTAGCCACCGATATTCGCCTTTACTTGCGTGATGAAATCGACCTTATTTGTATTGAAATCAGTCGCTTACAAATGGGGTTTATCGGCCAAGCCAAGGCCGAAAATGCCACTATTATGCCCGGCTTTACCCACCTCCAAACAGCACAGCCAGTGACCTTTGGCCACCATATATTGGCTTGGAACGAAATGCTGCAGCGCGACTACGAACGCCTACAAGACTTGCGTAAGCGCCTTAATATTTCGCCTTTAGGTGCAGCGGCTTTGGCAGGCACGAGCTATCCTATAGATCGACATATGACCAGCGAGTTATTAGGTTTTGATCGACCTACAGAAAACTCACTAGACTCTGTGAGTGACCGCGATTTTGCCATTGAATTTTGTGCTGCAGCCAGCCTTATATTAATGCACTTATCCCGCGCCTCAGAAGAGCTGATTTTGTGGACCTCAGTACAGTTTGATTTTATCGACTTGCCGGATCGCTTTTGTACTGGCTCATCCATCATGCCACAAAAGAAAAATCCAGACGTGCCCGAATTAGTACGAGGCAAAACCGGCCGTGTCAACGGTCACCTCATTTGTTTGTTAACCTTGATGAAAGGCCAACCGCTCACCTATAACAAAGACAACCAAGAAGACAAAGAGCCGTTGTTTGATACCATTGACACGGTCAAGGGTTGCTTACGCGCCTATGCCGACATGGTGCCAGCCTTGGTGCCCAAGCGTGATCAAATGCGCGCTGCAGCGCTTAAGGGGTTTGCCACCGCAACTGACTTAGCCGATTACTTGGTAGGTAAAGGCTTGGCGTTCCGTGACGCCCATGAAGTGGTTGGCAAGTCCGTTGCCCATGGCTTAGCCACTGGCAACGACCTGAGTGAAATGAGTTTGGCTGAATTACAAACCTTTAGCGACCTGATCACCGATGACGTGTTTGATGTCCTGACCTTAGACGGCTCGGTAAGTGCCCGCGATCACATCGGTGGCACAGCGCCTCAGCAGGTATTAGCAGCGGCAGACCGGGCGCTTGCCCTAGTCAGCAGCCGTCAGCATTAGTCTAGGCCGGCAATACATCTAAGGCACTGCAGTCAAAGCACTCCTGCGCTTGGTCTTGTAGTGCCTGGGCCAGGCATTGGCCCAAAGTTTGGCTATTGTCAGTGGTTAAGCGCCAGCTGTCTTGCTTTTGTTCAAAGTGCAAGCCGCCGGCCAAACACGCCAGCCAAACTTGGCTTAAGGGCGGCTGGCGACTCAATATAATTTGACTCGCATTTTCACAACTAATGGTTAATAAACCACTGGTGTTAACGTAATCAATATCACTTTCTGCCTCATCTAAAATCTCTTCCACCTGCAAAAATAAATCGTCAACCTGCTCGTGGAACTGCGCTTCACTCATGGATTTCACTTTTGGTAATGACCTCGTCATTAGGCCCGTTGGTTAATATGCGTTCAAAGTAACCCATTGTCGGTGTCTGCGCTAGTGTAGACGCGTGTTTCAAGGGTATAATCGTAGCTAATTAACAACTTAACATTACAACACTGCGAGTGCCAACGTGAAGAAATTGGTCTGTTTATCACTACTCTGCCTCAGCTTGACCTTAAGCTTAGCAAGCTGTGGTCAGGCGGGAAGCTTATATGTGCCCGAAACCCCAGCAACCACAAGTCATTGACCGAGGCATAAACACCATGGATAATTTTGAATACCGCAGCAACCGATTGTTTGCCGAAGACATCGATGTAGCTAGCCTGGCACAGCAATACGGCACGCCGACCTATGTCTACTCACGAGACACCTTAGAACGTAACTACATGGCCTACAGCCAAGCGCTAGAAGGCTGTGACCACTTAGTGTGTTACGCGATAAAGGCCAACAGCAACATTGCAGTGCTTAATGTGCTTGCACGCCTTGGCGCCGGTTTTGACATCGTTTCTATTGGCGAGTTAGAGCGAGTGTTGGTAGCAGGTGGTGATCCCAGCAAAATTGTATTCTCCGGTGTAGGCAAACAAGCCCACGAGATGCAACGCGCATTAGAAGTGGGCGTCCACTGCTTTAATGTAGAATCTGAAGCAGAGCTAGTGCGCTTACAGAGCGTTGCTGCCAGTATGGATTGTGTGGCACCGATATCGTTACGTATTAATCCCGATGTGGATGCAAAAACTCACCCTTACATCTCTACCGGTCTAAAAGAAAACAAGTTTGGTATAGGCATTGACCAAGCGCCAGCAGCTTACGCCCAAGCTACCGCCATGAGCCACATCAATGTGATTGGTGTAGATTGCCACATTGGCTCGCAGCTCACTCAAATTGAGCCCTACCTAGACGCTATGGATCGCTTGTTTGTGTTAATTGATACTCTTGCAGAACAAGGTATCGGCATTACCCACTTAGACCTAGGTGGTGGCCTTGGTGTCTGTTATGGCGACGAACAACCACCCGCCATTAGCGACTTTATTGCCCGTGTACGTACCCACCTTGGCGCCCGCAACTTAGCCTTGGTATTTGAACCTGGCCGCTCTATTTGTGCTGATGCAGGAGTTTTATTGACCCATGTAGAATACATTAAGAACAATGATGACAAGTATTTTGCCATTGTCGACGCGGCCATGAATGACCTCATTCGCCCTGCCCTATACAGTGCATGGCAAGACATTATTCCTGCCGACTTAAACTCTAAAGCCGAGGTGCAAGACTTTGACATTGTGGGCCCCATTTGCGAAACCGGTGATTTTTTAGGTAAAAACCGCCAGCTCGCTATTGGGGCTGGTGACCTGCTAGCTGTATGTAGTTCGGGTGCCTATGGTTTTGGCATGGCCTCTAACTACAACAGCCGCAACCGTGCAGCCGAAGTGATGGTGGATGGCAATCAGTCTCACCTCATTGGTGAACGCGAACAATTATCACAGCAATGGGCCCGAGAGCGCCTATTGCCAACCACATAAGCAACAAGGACGGGGCTAAAATGCTATTACGTTTTGCCAAAATGCACGGTTTGGGTAACGATTTCATGGTGATTGATCTCATCACCCAAAGAGCGAATTTATCCACCGAACAAATTCGCCGCTTGGGCGATCGCAACACCGGCATCGGTTTTGATCAGTTGCTATTGGTGGAAACACCGCAGGCGCCAGATGCGGACTTCCGTTATCGCATCTTTAATGCCGACGGCAACGAAGTAGAACACTGTGGCAACGGTGCGCGCTGCTTTGCCAAATTTGTGCATGATCAACGCTTAACCGGCAAACGTGAAATTGCGGTACAAACCAACAATGGCCGTATTGTATTGCACATGCAGGGCGACCATCAAGTAACGGTGGACATGGGCGAACCTGTTTTGTCTCCTGCTGCCATTCCGTTTGATGCTCCCCAGCAAGCCCCTAGCTACACCATAGAACAAGACGGCCAAAACTACACCATAGGTGCCGTATCCATGGGTAATCCCCACGGCGTATTGATTATCGATGATGTGACCACTGCGGCCGTACATGAACTAGGGCCTAAGCTCGAACATCATCCGCGGTTCGCCAACCAAGCCAATATTGGGTTTATGCAAATCCTTGACCGCCAAAACATTAAGTTACGTGTATTCGAACGTGGCGTTGGCGAAACCAAGGCCTGCGGCACAGGCGCCTGTGCCGCGGTAGTGGCCGGCCAACAACAGGGATTATTAGATACTAAGGTTACTGCACAGCTCACCGGCGGTGACTTGCTCATTGAGTGGCAAGGCCCTGGCCATCCCCTGTCCATGACTGGACCTGCAACCCATGTATACGAAGGGCAGATACGCATATGAGCCAGCTAGACAAACAAGACGTGGCCGATTATTTGCGCCAAAACCCAGACTTTTTTAACCAATACCCCGAGTTGTTAGCCGACATTGAATTGTCTCATCATTGCGGCCAAGCCACGTCGTTGATTGAACGCCAAACGCAAGTCATGCGCCATAAGTTACAAGATTACGCCACTAAAATGTCGGATATCTTAGGCACTGCTCGGCGTAACGATGTGCAGTTTGAAAAAACCAAACGTTTAGTCATTGAACTGGCTTCAGCCACCAGCCTTAACGCCCTCACAGAGGCGCTAACACAGAGTTTTATCAACGAGTTTCATGCTGATGCGGCCCACTTAGCGTTATTTTCCAAAGTTGAAACTACGGATAACCACCCCAATTTGAGCGACGCCCAGGGTGACGTACAAATCATGGCCCTAGCGGACAAAAACTGGGCTTATTGCCAAGCCTTTAAGGGACCAGAGTTGTTACAGCTGTTCCAGCACTCAAGTACGCTCAAATCCTGTGCCATTGTGCCTTTATACCTAGGCGACACAGCCCTTGGTGTTCTCATTATTGCCAGCAACACCCAAGACCACTATAACCAACAGCTGGATACCTTATTCCTTAACCACGTTGCCGCCGTAGCAGGGCGATGCCTCGGTCGTTTAACGTAACAATGCCAAACCCTAGCACTAGCTTAAGCCAAACAGTGGCAGATTATTTGCACTATTTGGCTTATATCAAACGCTATTCCGAGCATACTGTTGCAGCTTATCGGCGCGACATCCAGCGTTTGATAGACACCATGCAAACGCACCAGCACGACCTTTGGAGTGACACCCAAGCCGATACTATTCGAGCCGCCCTAACACAGGCTCGGCAATCCGGACTAGCCCCAAAAAGCTTGCAGCGCATGCTCTCCAGCTGGCGCAGTTTATTTGCTTACCTTATGCAAAATGGACTCACCAAGCACAACCCAGCCGCGGGAATACAAGCGCCAAAAGCCGGCCGACGCCTTCCCAACAGCCTAGACCCTGATCAAATCAGCCAGATCCTTGACGGCCCAACGGACAAAAACGACCCCATGGCCACACGTGACCAAGCCTTGCTTGAACTCGCCTATTCTTGCGGCTTACGACTAGCAGAACTGGCGAGCCTGAATATACTCGACCTAGACCTTGGCGACGCCACGTTAAGGGTGACTGGTAAAGGCAAGAAAACACGTCAATTGCCCATGGGCCGCCAAGCCATCAAGGCCGTCAATGACTGGCTGCAACAACGCAAACGAGTTAAATGCCTCGATGCGAATGCCCTGTTCATTAACCACCGTGGCCAACGTATGGGCCCACGGGGTATTCAGTTACGCATGGCCAAAATGGCCGCCACCCAAGGCCAACACTTACATCCACATATGTTGCGGCATTCGTTTGCCAGCCATTTATTACAATCCAGCGGCGACTTACGTGCAGTGCAAGAGTTGCTTGGCCATAGCAACATCAGCACCACACAGGTGTATACTCACTTAGACTACCAACATTTAGCCAAAGTCTACGACCAAGCTCACCCTAGAGCCCAG
The DNA here is from genome assembly GCA_965366045.1 of uncultured Oceanospirillaceae bacterium. Lineage (GTDB taxonomy): Bacteria > Pseudomonadota > Gammaproteobacteria > Pseudomonadales > Balneatricaceae > Njordibacter. The sequence goes on along the minus strand of CBDUDU010000033.1, from coordinate 6,512 downwards.
GCACATAAATCCACAGACTTGTCGGCAGAGAATTCTAACCATGATTAAGGTCATTACCTTTGATTTAGATGGCACCCTTTGGGATATCGGCCCCGTGATCACCAAAGCCAATACCGTGATGCTTGCATGGATGCAACAACACGCGCCCAAGTTCAGTCAGACTTATGATCATCAAGGCATTGATGCCTTACGCGACGAAATTTGGCAACAGCAGCCGCAGTTAAAACACGACCTCAGCAAAAGCCGTATTGCCCTCATTCAACTGGGTCTAGAGCGCTGCGGCTACCCCTCGGCGGCTAACCTTGCACAAGCCGCGTTTGAGGTTTACTTTAGCGCCCGCAATGAAGTGCTTTTATTTGAAGGTGTCCAACAACAGCTACAAGCCCTTGGCCAACACTACACTGTGGGTGCCCTGACCAACGGCAATGCCGACTTACAGCGCGTGGGCTTAGATCACTTATTCGATTTTTACTTTAATTCTGCACAAGTCGGCGTCAGCAAACCACATCCCAAGTTCTTTGATGCCGCCTTACAACACACTGATTTGCCGCCCCAAGCGTTTATCCACATTGGTGACCACCCACAACATGACATTGCCGGCGCACAAGCCGCGGGCATGCACACCATATGGATGAACCCCAACAACGCCGTTTGGCCAGCAGGGCAATCCAACGCTAGCCAAGAGATTCAGAATCTCCATCAACTCAGCGACGCGGTGGCAACAATCCATGGCCACTGAACATGCGTTTGCACCCTATGTCCGCGCTTTAGGCAAAGGTAAGCGCGGCAGCCGTTCACTAACCCAAGCCGAGGCGCGTGACGCTATGGCTATGATCCTGCAACAACAAGTTGAGCCAGAACAGCTTGGTGCCTTCTTAATGTTGTTGCGCTTAAAAGAAGAAACCCCGCAAGAGCTGGCCGGATTTGTGGAAGCGGTACGCGCCCATCACCAATACTCACCTGCACTAGTGTCGGGCATACAAGTGGATTTAGATTGGTCCACCTACGCCGGTAAAAAACGTCACTTGCCTTGGTTTTTGCTGGCCGCATTAACCCTCGCCGGCCAAGGCATTAAAGTCTTTATGCATGGCGCCAAAGGCCACACTGCTGGACGTATTTATAGCGAAGATGTACTCACGGCAATAGGCCTACCTATTGCTCATAACTGGCAACAATGTCAGACTCAGCTGCAACAACACAACTTTAGTTTTATGAGTTTGCAACAACTGAGCCCAGCTCTAGACCATATTATTGGTTTGCGGTCTATTTTCGGTTTACGCTCACCGGTGCATACCTTAACGCGGTTGTTAAACCCGCTGGCGGCTAAACACACCATTGATGGCGTATTTCACCCCGCCTATGGCCCGCTACACCAGCACACGGCCATGTTATTGCAACACCCTCGCAGCCTCACTATTCGCGGCGACGGAGGTGAGGCCGAAATACGTCCCGATGCCGAATGTCATTTACAGTGGGTTGATGAGCAGCAGGCCAGTGACGAAGAGTGGCAACGAACACTTGCCAAGCGCGACACACTAGAGCAAAATCTCGACCCATTAAGGCTGGTTAGGTTATGGCGCGCAGAACAGCAAGATCAATATGGCGAAGCCGCAGTTATCAGCACGCTCGCCGCTTGCTTGGTACTGTTGGACCAAGCTAAAGATCAAAATGAAGCGCAAATTTTGGCGCATAGTTGGTGGCAAAATCGCAATAAACAGCTTATGTAATATAGTTATAAGAATTTAGTTTTTTATAACTAATGTATTTTTGTTGTATCACTTATATAATTCATTTAGTATTCCGCTGCTTTAACGCATGAGCTTTAAAACAGCGGCTTAAACAAGGGCTCTATTTCCCATGAACAAAGCAATCTACCCAGGCACGTTTGATCCCGTTACCAATGGTCATGTAGACCTTATCCAACGCGCTTCAAACCTATTTGAGCAAGTGGTGGTGGCGGTGGCGGAAAGCCCTAAAAAGAAGCCAATGCTGGATTTAGAAACGCGTGTGGAGCTGACACGCATTATTATTGAGCCCATGGGCAATGTTACCGTTATTGGCTTTACTGGCTTATTAACGGAACTGCTACCCCAACAAGGAGCCAATATTATCTTACGGGGCTTACGAGCCGTGTCTGATTTTGAATACGAATTTCAGTTAGCCAAAATGAACAGAGTGCTGGCGCCGGAAGTAGAGAGTATGTTTTTAACCCCTGCGGAGAAACATTCCTTTATTTCCTCCACGTTAGTGCGAGAAATTGCATCGTTAGGCGGCGATGTCTCGCAATTTGTCCACCCCTTAGTGGTGCAAGAACTCAATAGACACTTAGCTAACTAACGCAACAATTAAACAGGAAAAGTAACATGTCTTTAATTATCACCGACGATTGCATCAACTGCGATGTATGTGAACCGGAATGCCCTAATGAGGCGATTGCGCCGGGTGAAGAAATCTACGAAATTGACATGAACAAGTGCACCGAATGTGTAGGTCATTATGACGAGCCACAGTGTGTAGAAGTATGCCCTGTAGACTGTATCCCCAAAGATCCAGATAACGTGGAAACCAACGATCAGTTGATGGATAAGTACATTAAGCTCACGGCAGCATAAGCCGTAACAACAGCGAGGTTGAGTATGGAAACAAAAAAGCTACAGGAGCTTCTAGGCCGGCTACACTCTGAATTAGCGGATCATCAAATCGATGATCCAAAAGTGCAACAGCAACTAAAAACACTGCTGTTAGACATTCAGAACCAAGTCACAACCTCGCAACAAACTCAGCTACCTCAAGCGCAAAACGCGTCCGACTTCGCATTGCTGCTGAGTGCGCAGTTCCCGCGCCTCAGTGCGACGATACGAGAAATTGCCGACCAACTTGGCAAGATGGGTATTTAACTGCAAGCTAACGCTGGCACAATTTACAGTATACGGTACTGCGTTGCCCTAGCCGACTTTCCACTAAAGGATGATCACAAACCACACACGCCTGCCCCGCACGCCCATACACCTGTAATTGTTGTTTAAAATAGCCCGGATTACCATCGCTATCAACAAAGTTGCGTAGCGTCGTGCCGCCTTGTTGAATGGCTGCAGCAAGCACTTGTTTACAAGCCCCCACCAACAAATCTAAGCGTTTAGCAGAAATACGGCCGGCTTGACGGTGAGGATGAATGCCCGCCATAAATAAGGCTTCGTTGGCATAAATATTGCCCACCCCCACGACTTTTTTACTGTCCATTATGAGGCTTTTAATGGCCTGCTTTTTGCCTTTACAGCCATTTAACAAATGCGCCAAATCAAACTCTTCAGACAAAGGCTCCGGCCCTAAGTGCGCTAACAAAGCATGTGCCATGACCGGGTGGGGCTGCCATAACATACAGCCAAACCGCCGCGGATCTCGGTACCTTAAGGTCACTTTCTCAAACACTAAATCCACGTGGTCGTGAAACGACGGCGGTTCGTCATGGGCCACAATACGCATACTACCGGTCATGCCTAAGTGACCAATAATGGCGCCGTGATCAAATTCAAACAGTAGATACTTGCCGCGGCGAACCACCTTACGTAAGCGCTTACCCTCCACCTGTTGGGCTAAGCCATCGGGCACTGGCCAGCGTAAACGCGCATCTCTAACGGCTACACGCACTATTTTTTGTGCCTCGATATGCGGGCTAATACCCGCTCGAGTGGTTTCAACTTCGGGCAATTCTGGCATAAATTATGTACGGCTCAAACTTAGTTGGGGTAAATCATAATAAAGCCATGATTGTTAAACCTTTTCAAGCAAATTTTTCATCACCATGTGTTGACAGGCATGCTCAAACGTTTATGGTTATAGCTAAATTAAAGACACCTGACTCCAGCCAACAAAGGAATTGACCATGCTAAAATCCGTTAAAGTTGCCGACTACATGACCCGCCAACTAATCACCTTTCGAGTAGACACTCCTTTGTTTGACGCCATTAAAACGTTTTCTGAAAACCAAGTTTCTGGTGCACCGGTGATTAATCAAGACAACCAATTGATGGGGGTGCTGTCAGAGGTGGATTGCCTGAGAGGTATTTTAGACAAAACCTACCACGAAGAAGAAGTGGGCGGCACGGTGGGTGAGTTCATGACAAAAAAAGTCGATACGGTGAGTGGCCACACCGACATTATTGCCGTAGCCGAACAGTTCATCCACCGTGGCCGACGCCGCATCCCAGTGGTGGAAGACGGTAAGTTAGTCGGCCAAGTCAGTCGCAAAGATATTTTACGCGCAGTCAATGATTTCATTTGCAAGGATTGTGATTAAAACAGGGTACTTGTGCTAAAGTAGAGGCCTTATTCACAGTTAATTGTTGGGTTAATTGCCGCCATGGGCCGCCTGTTTAACAAACACATCATTGTAGCCATTAGTGGAGGCATCGCTGCCTATAAAAGCGCCGAACTAGTGCGTTTGCTAAAAAAATCCGGTGCCCTAGTACAGGTTGTGATGACCTCTGGTGCCACTGAATTCATCACCCCACTGACCCTGCAAGCTTTGTCGGGTAACGCCGTGCACCAACACTTGCTTAATCCTGAAGCAGAAGCCGGCATGGGCCACATCCAGCTGGCGCGCTGGGCCGACGCTTTGCTCATCGCCCCCACCACAGCTAATGTGATGGCACGTTTAGCCCAAGGCCAGGCCGACGACCTATTAACCACCTTATGCCTAGCCACCAGTGCCCCTGTACTACTCGCACCCGCCATGAACCAGGCCATGTGGGCAGACAACGCAACGCAAACTAACCTGCAAACACTCACGCAACGAGGCTATCAAATATTGGGCCCCGCAGAAGGTGAGCAGGCCTGCGGCGACGTGGGCGCAGGCCGCATGCTAGAGCCTAGCCAACTGTTGCATGCCCTAGAAGGCCAGTTTGAGCAAGGCCTTCTAAGCGGGAAAAAAGTCGTCATTACTGCGGGGCCAACCCGAGAAGCCATTGATCCAGTGCGCTACATCAGCAATCACAGTTCTGGAAAAATGGGCTATGCCTTAGCTGTTGCTGCGCGTGATCAAGGTGCTCAGGTGATTTTAATCTCCGGTCCCACTCACATTGCTGTACCTACAGACGTCACATTTGTGGCCGTTGAAAGCGCACAACAAATGCTAGCAGCCAGCCTTGAAGCAGGCCCTGGCGCAGACTTTTTTATAGCTAGCGCGGCGGTCTCCGACTACCGCCCTGCGCTGGCCGCCGAGCAAAAATTAAAGAAATGCAATGCTGATCATGGTCTAAACTTAGCACTGGTCCAAAACCCAGACATCCTCGCCACCATGGCTCAAACATTCACCAGCACCACTCATATTGGTTTTGCAGCCGAAACCCAACAACTCATTGTGCATGCCCAAGCCAAGCTTAAAGCCAAGGCAGTGCAAATGATTATTGCTAATGACGTTTCTGATCCAAGTATCGGCTTTAACAGCGATGATAACCGCGTGAGCTTAGTCACCGCAGATGGCGTAGACGAGCTCCCCTTATTATCTAAGCCTGCCCTGGCACGGCGTTTAATTGACGCCATCTTCAAGCTTAGTTCCCATTAATTCAATTGTTTAAGGCCCTTTCATCATGACCCAACGCCCCCAGATTGCCGTTAAAATACTCGACCCTCGTTTAGGTCAGGACATGCCCTTGCCTACCTATGCAACACAGGGTTCTGCAGGCATGGATTTACGCGCTTGTATCGACGCGCCAATTTCCCTCAAGCCCGGTCAAACTGAACTGATTGCCACCGGCATGGCAATTCACATTGAAGACCCTAGCCTCTGCGCGATGCTGTTGCCTCGCTCGGGCCTGGGTCATAAACACGGCGTCGTATTGGGCAACTTAGTAGGCCTTATCGATTCGGATTACCAAGGCCAACTCATGGTTTCCTGCTGGAATCGTGGCGCCACCACCTTTGTCATCGAACCGGCAGAGCGTATCGCCCAGATGATTTTAGTACCTGTGGTTCAAGCCGACTTAACTATCGTTGAAGATTTTGACGCTAGCGTTCGTGGCACCGGTGGTTTTGGCCACTCGGGCCGCCAGTAAATTTAACCCAGGAGATTACCCGCATGGATCGCTTACGCTACACACCACCTAGACCTCTGACTAACGAAATATTTCGTGCCTATGATATCCGAGGCATTGTTGACGAACAACTCAGCGTAGCTATGCTGTACCACATTGGCTTAGCCGTTGGCACACAAGTCAGGCGCAACGGAGAGGACAGCGTTGCCGTGGCCGCCGATGGCCGCTTGTCTAGCCCTAAGCTCAGTCAAGCACTAATGGCGGGCTTAGCTGATACGGGTTGTCGAGTATTACATTTAGGCGCAGTACCCACGCCTGTATTGTATTTTGGCGTTAAAATCCTAGGCACGCAATCTGGCGTCATGTTGACCGGCAGCCATAACCCGTCCGACTATAATGGTTGCAAGATTGTTATTGGTGGTCAGACCCTCGCCAACGACGCCATTATGGCCTTGCATGATTTGATACAAGCACAAGACT
>CBDUDU010000032.1:0-24062 GCA_965366045.1 uncultured Oceanospirillaceae bacterium | reverse complement strand
GCAGCCACAATGGCTAACGCGATAAGTGATTTTTTCATTGAATTTCCCCTTCAAATAAAAATAGTTTTAACTAGCAAAGGAGAGTAAGAATTCTGCAGGTTAACGCACTTTATCTTTCCTGATTATTTGGCCAACCTATTTGGCCCACGAGTAAGTACCCGCATGGGAAGGCATTGTAATGGAAAATTTGATAAAAACCAATAGATAAGAAGTCTTAATTGCTGATTTTACCGATAAAAATGATATTTGTTTCATTTAATCGACGGATTAGCACGTTGTTGCGAGCCTGGTAATGACGGCCGAGCTAGGTTTGAATGGCGCCCCACTGTTTCTGTAGGCGTTTTGCAGAGATGGGTTTAACGGTACCCAGTTGCTGGGCAAATAACGACACACGGTACTCTTCTATAGCCCAGGAAAAATCTTGGATTTGCTGGTAGGTATTAGTGTGGGGTAAACACTGAGTCGTAGCGGCTTCTACCTTATGTTGCCAGTCGCGTAGTTCCTGCACGGCGGCATTCTCTTTGGGCAATTGGCTTTTAAAACGCTCTAGCCTCGCCTCTATGGCATCAAGGTACCTGCCAAAGTGCTGTAACTGGGCCCATGGAGTTTGTGCCATAAAGTCTTTATGCATAAGCCGATCAAGCTGACCACCAATGTCTTGGTAGACGTTGGCCCAAGCCAGGTTAAGCTGACCTTTGAGCTGTTTACGGACCTTGAGTTGGCGTTGTAGCAGCTTAATGGCTAATTGAGTCACATGCTCAACGGCCTCCGCATAAGCGCCACGCCGCTCTAATGACGCGGTAAACGCCAGTTGCGTGGTGGGCCAGTCTGCAACGGCCATTGAGGCGGGCAAAAACACCAACTCTGCAGCTTGATCAAATATTTGCTGCCTTAGCTGTTGCGCAGAGCCTAGGTTTGAAAACAACAACTCGGCTTGACGAAGGTTTTTATTGGCCTGCGACAAATGTTTTACTTGTTCATTCACCGCTAACCGGTACAACCTCACTAAACCGGCATGGGTTATGGCCTGCGACTCAACCTCCGAATCGGCAAACACGATATCCACATGTTTACCTTGATCCTTTATCGCTGGCCACACGGGCAGCTGCATGGAGCCTTGCTGAATGGTTAAGTTTTGCGGCAGCGCATCAAAGCTCCACTGCGTCAACTGTTGCTGCAACATGGGGTGTTGTTGGTCTTTGCTGGTAGCAGCGGCAGAACCGGTGGCGTAATCCGTGAGCAAGCTCATAGGGTCACGGCCTTGGGTAATCACCGCGCCCTGCTCGTCTGTCACCTCAATATTCATCAATAAATGTTCTGGCAACTGAGTTTGCTGCAATAACGCCCCATCAAAGGGCCGTCCGCCAATACGCTGCAATTGTTTGGCCACGGCCTCGGTTAACTCTACATCGTCTACATTAAGGCTATCTAACAATGCTTGTGCGTATTCGGGCACCGGCACAAAGGCTTTGCGGTTCGCTTTAGGCAAACCTTTTAATAAGGCCATCAGCTTGTCTAGCAACAAACCCGGCACTAGCCATTGCAAACGTTTGAGCGGCAAGCGTTTAAGCTGACTAGCAGGCACTTGTAGGGTGACGCCGTCTTGGGCATGGTTAGGTTCAAAATGGTAGCTTAAGGGCCAACTCATGGATTGCCACACCAGTTGGTCTGGGAAACGGTGGCTATCAATCCCCTCAGCCTGATGCTGCATTAAATCTGACTGCTCTAAGTTAAAGTAGAGACTGTGTTTTTGTTCCTGTTTTTTACGCAAACTTTCAAAGCTGGCGGCGCTCACCACGGGCGTGGTGTTGATGGCTGCTAACTTGGCGTAGTAGAAGTCGTACAACACTTGGTCGTCCACCAAAATATCGCGCCGCCTAGACTTGGCTTCTAAAGCTTCTATTTCTGCCACTAAGTTTTGGTTGTGCGCTAAAAATACACCTTTGGTGAGCAAGTTACCCTGCACTAGACCGTCCATGATGAGTAATTGCTGGCATACTTCTGGGTCAATTTTGCCATAGGCGACTTTACGCTTACTCGCCAACACTAAACCGTACAAACTCACTTGCTCAAAGGCCATCACTTGGCCTTGGCGTTTATGCCAAACCGGTTCGCTATAATTGTATTTGAGCAATGAGTCTGCGCTTTGCTCTACCCACTGGGGTTCTATTTTAGCCACGCAACGGGCAAACAAGCGTGATGTTTCTACTAGCTCTGCCGCCATAATCCATGCCGGTGGTTTTTTAGCCAGTGCAGAGCCTGGAAACAATAAAAACTTACGTTGCCGAGGGCCAGCAAACTGGCCGTCTTCGTCTTTGTGACCAATGTGGCCTAACAAGCCTGTTAACAACGCCCTGTGCACGGCCTCGTAGCTCGCTAACTGGGCATTCACTTTAAATCCCATCTGCTGGCACATGAGCAACAGTTGGCGGTGTACTTCGCGCCATTCTCGCATGCGTAGGTATGACACAAAGTTCTTGCTACACCAGTTGCGTAACTGGTTTTGGGTTAAGTCTTGGCGCTGTTGCTCGTAGTCTTGCCACAGGTTTACATAGCTTAAAAAGTCGGACTCTTTCTCTTTCCACACTTGGTGCTTAAGGTCTGCCGCTTGCTGCTTGTCTTGGGGCCGTTCCCGTGGGTCCTGGATGGTTAAGGCACTGGCAATCAGTAATACTTCGTTAAGTGCATTCCAATGCGCAGCTGCCACCACCATACGGCCAATACGCGGATCTACCGGCAAACGCGCCAACTGTTTGCCTAAAGAGGTTAAGCTACGCTGTTCATCCAAACCCCCTAGTTCTTGCAACAACTTAACACCGTCGTTAACAAACCGACTGTCTGGCGCGTCAATGAAGGGGAACTGAGCAACGGGGCCTAGTTTAAGGTCATGCATCTGCAATATGACCGAGGCTAAGTTGGTGCGCAGAATTTCGGCATCGGTGAATTCGGGCCGGCTGATAAAGTCGGCTTCATCATACAAACGAATACAGATACCCGCCGCCACACGCCCACAACGGCCTTTACGCTGGTTGGCACTGGCTTGAGAGATGGCTTCAATGGGCAGGCGCTGTACCTTAGAGCGGTAACTATAACGGCTCATACGTGCCGTGCCTGGGTCGATTACATAACGAATGCCAGGCACTGTTACAGAAGTTTCTGCCACGTTAGTAGCAAGCACAATACGCCGCCCTGCTGTTTTCGCCGAGGGTTGAAATACTTTTTGCTGCTCGCTAAAACTCAAACGGCCATACAGCGGTAATATATTCCACTGTTTTTGTTCTTGCTTGCGTAAGGCCAAGGCAAGGTCTCGAATATCGCGCTCGCCTGGCAAAAAAATCAACACATCACCATGTAACTGGCTGTGTTGTCGTTCGTGCTGTTCGATCTCTTGGAGTGTTTGTATGACTGCGGACTGGGTATCTTGGTCTTGTTCCGACTTGCCACTCATGAGTGGCCGATACCACACGTCTACCGGAAAGGTGCGGCCGCTAACTTCCACCACGGGGGCATTATCAAAGTGTTGGCTAAAGCGCTCTAAGTCGATGGTGGCCGAGGTGATGATGAGTTTTAGGTCTGCGCGGCGGGCTAGCAGTTGTTTGAGGTAGCCTAATAAGAAATCGATGTTAAGGCTACGTTCGTGAGCTTCGTCGACGATGATGGTGTCGTAACGTAATAGATCGGGGTCTTGGCGGGTTTCGGCCAATAAGATGCCATCGGTCATTAACTTAATATGGCTGATTTCACTAACCTGCTCGGTAAAGCGAACTTGAAAACCCACTTGCTGGCCTAAAGGCACATTAAGTTCGTCGGCAATACGTTGCGCTACCGTTCTTGCGGCAAGGCGCCTTGGTTGGGTATGACCAATCATGCCACCCACGCCGCGGCCTGCCTCTAAACACAGTTTGGGTAACTGCGTAGTTTTACCAGACCCGGTCTCCCCTGCTAACACCACCACTTGATGGTTACGGATGAGCTCAATTAATTGCTCACGTTCTCCACTTACGGGCAGTTGTGGCGGGTATTCAATTTTGGGCAATGCGTCTAGGCGACGCTGATACGTGGCATGGCTGCGCTGCGCCTTGGCTAACAGTTGTGCTTTGAGTTTGTCGCAGGGTTGATTGTGTTTATCGCGCTGGGCGATGCGCTTAGCCAACAGTGTGAGTTCGGCTTGGTCTTTGACCATACAATCGGGTAACGCGTTAGACATGTTGAGGCGGGGTTGATGTTAAAGCGCGCAGTTTAGCACAGTTAAAGGCTTTGGATTGCTTCGCTGCGCTGGGCCTGCCCCATGAGCGCAGCCCCCTGTCACCTCGAGCGAAGTCGAGAGATCTTAGACCCTTCGGCTACACTCAGGGTGACACTCCAAGCTATCGTCGCATTAATCCCTTAACGCGCGGCGCAGGATCTTACCCACGTTGGTTTTAGGCAACTCGCCCCTAAACTCAATGTCCTTAGGCACTTTGTAAGGCGTTAGGTTTTCACGGCAATGGGCAATCACCTCGGCCTCTGTGAGCGCTGGGTCAGCCTTGACCACAAACAGCTTCACCGTTTCACCAGTCACGTCATTGGGGATGCCTACGGCTGCACACTCCACAATGCCTGGGTGTTGGCTAGCAATGTCATCAATCTCATTAGGGTACACATTAAAGCCAGAAACGATAATCATATCTTTAATACGATCGACTAAACGAATAAAACCGTCTTCTGCCAACACAGCCACGTCGCCCGTTTTAAACCAACCTTCGTCGTCTAATACGTCGGCAGTGGCTTCTGGGCGCTGCCAATAACCGGCCATGACTTGCGGGCCTTTGACACACAACTCACCTTCTTCATTGAAACCAAGGTCCGCGCCATCTTCACCAATCACCTTCACTTCAGTACCTTGTACTACTTTACCGATAGTACCGATACGAATGTCTTCATAGGGATTAATAGATACCACAGGTGCCGTTTCTGTCAGGCCATAACCTTCCATTACTTCACAACCGGTAACGTTACGCCACATATCAGCTGCAGACTGCGTTAGAGCCATACCGCCAGACATGGTGTGTTTGAGGTAGGAAAAATCGAGTTCAGCAAATTCTTTGTTATTACACAAAGCCACAAATAGGGTATTGAGGCCGGCAAAGGATGAAAACTTATGTTTGCTCATTTCTTTGACAAAGCCTGGAATATCCCTTGGGTTGGGGATAAGCACCACTTCGTGCCCCAGATCACACATCACTAGGCTTAAGGTGTATGCGTAGATGTGGTACAGAGGTAGAGGCGAGATCACCACTTCACTATCACCGTCCAACACAGACTCGGTAACATGGCGTACTTGCATCATGTTGGCAACTAAGTTTTGGTGCAACAATTGCGCACCTTTAGAAACGCCTGTGGTTCCGCCTGTATATTGCAATACTGCGGTGTCATCTAGGTTGGTGGCCACTGGCGTAGGTGTTAGTTTCTCACCTTGAGCCAAGGCATCTCTAAAGCTCACGGCTTGTGGTAACGAGTAGGCAGGTACCAATTTTTTGACCCGCTTTACCACGGTATTGATCAACAAACGTTTAGCAAACGGATGCATATCGGCTAGCTCTGTCACCAATACATGTTTGATGCCGGTTTTAGGCACCACTTCTTCGGCCAGGTTGGCCATGTTGGCGAGGATCAATAGCGCTTTAGCGCCGGAATCGTTAAACTGATGTTCCATTTCGCGGGCTGTGTACAAAGGGTTAGTGTTAACCACCACTAAACCCGCACGCATTGCGCCAAATGCAGCAATTGGAAATTGTAATACGTTAGGTAATTGAATGGCGATACGATCACCAACTTCTAAATCGGTATGATTTTGTAGATATGCGGCAAAGTTAGCCGTTAGTCGATCCATATCTGCAAAAGAGAGGCTTTGACCCATACAACTATAGGCGGGTTTTTGGCCATACTTGCCACACGCTTCAAGAAATACATCGGTAACAGATTGGTATTGGCCAAGTTCTACACCAGAAATTTGAATCATAATAAGCCCTTTGATTATTGTTATTTACTATTCTCACCCATACTAATCAAACAACCGTTTGAAAGCCAGCAGAACCCGTAGGTCAGCATCTTTTTATTACCTACTAGGCCTAATTCAATGCAATGCCTTTTCTTAACACCAGCATATCTCCAGAGCTTAATGTATTCCAAGTTTCGTTATCCGTCAAAGGTTGTGTGGCTACAACCGACACAATATCGTTGGGCGTGGTCTCTTGGCCAAAGTCTACATTAACATCTGCATCACTCAAATTCGCTTGCCCAAACGGTGCCCTGCGCGTGATCCAGCTCAATTTAGTCGCGCAAAAACAATACAAGTGTTCACCGTCAGACATGAGCATATTAAACACACCCAAGGTCTTTAAATACTGGCACCTTTCCTGAAGAAAATAGCGTACTACAGAATGATCTGTGGGTCGTTGTGGAAAGGCCGTGCGTAACTCGCCTAATAACCAACAAAATACATGTTCGCTGTCGGTATCTCCCACCGGTAGGTAATGACTTAGGGGGATACTAGAGGTGTCGGTTAATTGGCCGTTGTGAGCAAACGTCCAATGCTGACCCCATAGCTCACGCTGAAAAGGGTGAGTGTTTTCTAAACAAATATTACCTACATTAGCCTGCCGTATATGGCTGATGACAATATGCGATTTCATCGAATGGCGTTGTACTAAACGCGCCACTTCAGAATCGGAGCTGGGTTGAGGGTCATGAAACGAACGACAACCCTTGCCTACATAAAAGGTAATACCCCAACCATCACGATGGGGACCACAGCCGCCACCGCGCTGCATTAATCCGGTAAAGCTAAAACAAATATCGGTAGGCACATTAGCACTCATGCCTAATAGTTCGCACATAGGGTTGGCTCCAAGCCATATTCAGTCGATAACCATTATCTTGGAATCAGCCCTCGTTGTTCAAGCGTTTATTACAATAAGGGCTCAATTGACGCTAATAAAATACTGCTTGGCTGCCCATCGGCATCGCCGTCTTCAGATTTGGGTGGCCACTGATCACGTTGCGGATAAAACTGCGTCGAACCCACGTAACTGGTCACAGTGTCCAGTAAACTGCGTCGCAAACAGCGTCTCCTTATAAGGTGATTCTAGTGAATAGAATCAATTTTCAACTTATATAGTCTAGGCACTAATTTAGCATTAGGTGGTGGACACACTCGAACGGCGTAAAAAGAGCAATAAAGCCAGCAACAACAACCCTGCACCGATGACAACGAGCCAACGGGAGTAGGACAAATCGTCTGGATCAAGCGTCGTTTTAGCGGTGACTACTGGCTCTTCTTGTGGCGTTTCTACTGTGGGTGATGGTGCAGTTGCCTCAGCTGATAACAACTGACCTTTTACTTTATTAACCAGCTTTGCTATGCGTTCTGTGGCGGTTAAAGGCTGGGCAGCCCCCTCTGCGGGGGGCTGCTCCTCAGGCTCGACTGCAACTGCAATACTAGGCTCAGACTCAAGCTCAGACTCAAGCTCAGACTCAAGCTCAGACTCAAGCTCAGACTCAAGCTCAGACTTAGACTTAGACTTAGACTTAGACTTAGACTTAGACTTAGACTTAGACTTAGACTTAGACTTAGACTTAGACTCAGGCTCAGACTCATTTGTAGCCGCCACGGCTTCAACACTAACTGTAGGCGTTGCTATCGGGGCTTGAGCCTGCATCAATGCCTGCAATGCCGGCGACGCTTCTTCTTTGCTAATCACCATGGCTTGTTGGCTTATGGCTTTTGGCTGTTCAACCGTGACTGCAATGTCTTGCGCTGGCACGGTGTTGGCGAGGTTTAAGTCTTCACTTAGAGCTACAGCAACCAATGGATGTACTCTTAAGTTGCGCGAGATCTCCCTCACCAATTGGCCTTTAACTACGGAGATATTAACGTCGTACATGCCTTCTTGGTCGATCACCGGCAAATGAACTCTGGTCTTTTTGTGCGCCAAAAACACTTGCGCCTGACTGGATATTTGATTGCCATCAAGCATCACTTCTACACCTAGCTCAAAACCTTGTAATTGGTTTTCGGTAAGCAATATGCCCTTCTCATTAGCAAGCTGTACATCTAGGTATGCACGCTGACCTACTTTAATATTCTGATGACTCTGCTGCAGCAAAATTTGCAACTGACCCACAACATTCACGCGTTTTAATTTTGCTGTAGGGCTAACTAACGCCCAAGTACCCGCTGCGGGTTGTTGGATACTAATAACGTCATGAGTGCTGGAAGACTGCCATTGCTGGCTGGCTAGAGTTTGGTGCTTACTAAATAAACGCTGATTGCCGTCGCGTAATTTAATGTGGTGATCACCGTTTTTTTCGACCACTATGGTCATGGACTCAAGGTTGGCGTGCACTTCAAATGTTTGTTCGTCTATTTGTACCGGCACTTGCTGGGTAATTACGGTGTTATCTAGGGCCCGCAAAAATATATCTAATAACTGATCGGCATTTTCCGCGACTTCAAATAAGCCGTCGGTTAAATGAGCCATCGCTTTCAACGTACGTTCATCGGCCTGATGAGACAAGCCGATGGTGTGAACTTGGGCACCCATGTCGATGTATTGCTGTAAAATTGGTTCTAGTAGGGTTCTGCGAGCACGTTGATTCTCTGCCGCATCTTTGCTCACATCCACCATGCCATCGGTTAACAAAATTAGGTGCAACTGACGGCCACTGCCTTGATCTTGCTGACTAAACGCAGCCGCTTGAAGCGCCGCGCCTATGTCGGTAAACTGGCCTTTAGAGGATATGGTTTGAGCTGCAGCAGTGGCTTGCTTTTGCCACTGTGAATCGACTAAACCCAACGGCACGATGGCTTCGGGGTGGTTAGCAAACTGCCACACACCGGCCTTTGATCCATGGGGTAATAATTGAGTTAATACCTGCAACGCCGGTATACGTAAGGTTTTCGGGTCGGTCTTCTTCATACTGCCGGATACGTCGATGAGTACACGAATATCCATTTGATTGGGCAAGGTTTGAGCCATGGCAAGTGAGCCAAAGGTCGTGCTAATGACAAACACCACGGCACTAATAAGAACCACCAACCTATATTGCACCTGACGAAGAAGAAGTGTGTACATCAACTAATAGCCTACTTTGTTTTTATTATCCGACTCACTTTAACACAATCCACCCAAACTGCACTAAGCATCGTAGTGCATAACTAGGCCTCGTCGTGGTCGCCAACTTGTTGAATTTCTATGATATGTTCACCCCATTGGCTTTCTGGTACTTTAGCTTCAGATACAGCCCATTTACGTACTGTCATGCCAGCTTTTATGGTGGACTTGGGATCGCCGGTCACCAGAGGGTGCCAGTCAGGCAAATCTCGGCCTGCGGCAACTCTGCGGTAACCACAGGTGTCGGGTAACCAATGGTAATCGGCCACTGTATCGGCCGTGACTAAGGTACAGTCAGACACTTTGTCTTGCCGATTTTGATACACAGTGCATTGGCAGGACTTAATATCCAAGTAACGACACGCCACGCTGGTGTGGTACATCAAGGGCACGTCGTCATCAATTAACTTTTGTAAACAACAACGGCCACAACCATCACAAAGCGACTCCCATTGTTCACTACTCATGTCTTTGGGGACCGTGGTTTTCCAGAAACCCTGTTGTTTAGCATCGCTCATAATACCTACTGGCGCCTATTAATACGTGGGGTTAACCGGAGTTTTGTACAGGTCGAGCATATACTTGTCTCGCACTGGCGGCATTTGCAAGTAATAACCCTTTTCGTCGATGTCGGCCAAAATAGCGCCTGCGTCTGCTCTGGCTAGCTGTTTGTCTGCCGTCAATAACATGTCCATACGGTGTTCTGCCTGACCAAACATAGACATCAACGTTTCTGGCACCAAGCTTAAGGCTTTGGTTTTATCCACGTATAAGTACATTTCGTCTTTCTTTTTGCTTCTGTAAATTGAACAGATGATGCGTGATTGGCTCATTAACGTAACTCTTGTATGTGTTGGTATTCTTCTGCAATAGGTTGCGCAAGAAACTCTTCGCGCCAGCCTTGCCAGTTGTTAGGCAGGGTAAACGGTTGCTGCTTGCGGATGTCTTCAAACACCTCTAACAGCTCTTTTTTACGACCCATTAATTGCACCTGAATGGAGGCGTTGGTCGCCTGATCAGTGACTATTTTATGCAATTGTTTGTAATGTTTGTTTTCTGTTTTAGACAGGGGCTGCGATACCGACGGCAATACTTCTGAACAACTGGCCAATAGTGATAACCACTGTTTACCGTAACGGCGCACACTGCTGGGCCGCACATCTTGACATAGACCGAGCGCATTCAGGTCATTGGGGTTGGTACGCGCCATTTCGATCAAGCTGGTGTCTTTAACCACAAAGTTTTTGGGCCGGTTCTCACTTCGTGCTGTTTGTTCGCGCCATGCGGCTAAGCCCCTCAGGCGGCCTACGGCCTTACCCTGTAGACGCCAAGCATTCTTCATTTGTGTGTAAGCTAAGGCGGGATCGATCGCCGGTTTGGGCTGCGCTAAGCGTTGCATATCTTCTAGATACCACTGCCAAACCCCTTTGTCTTGCAATCGTTGCGCGAGAATGTCGTAACACCGCATTAAGTGGGCCACATCTATGGCCGCATAATGACACTGCGAGTCGCGCAGTGGCCGTTGTAGCCAATCAGAACGGGTTTCACCTTTATCCACTTCTTCACCCAGCAAATCCCGCACCAGACTTTGATAGCCTGGTGACAAACCCATGTCGACAAAGGCCGCCGCTATCTGTGTGTCGGCCATGGGGCTTGGGCGTAACCCTAACCAGTGTTGGAACAACTCTAAGTCTTCACTGCAAGCGTGCATCACCTTAAGCGTATCTGGATCGGTTAACAAGGTTTGTAGTGGTTGCCACGCATCAATCGCTAAGGGGTCGATTAAAAAGGTTTCGCCGGCGGCGGCCAACTGCACCAAGCCGGGGATAGGGTAAAAGGTATCGACACGCATAAATTCGGTGTCTAAAGCAACGGCCGGGGCCTGAGCCAGGCGCTCACAGGCTGTTTCTAGCCCTTGGTTAGTATCAATATATTGGTAAGCCAATGTCATGTTTATGTGTAACTCTTACGGCCGGCAAAGGCGTGGGCTAAGGTGCCACTGTCAACGTATTCCAACTCACCACCAATGGGTACTCCATGGGCGATGCGGGTCACGCTCAACGGCAAGGTTTGAAGTTGCTGATGAATAAAGTGCGCCGTGGCGTCACCTTCGATAGTGGGGTTGGTGGCAATAATCACTTCTTCAATGGTCTGTTCTTGTAAACGCTGTAGCAAAACTTCGATTCCCAGTTCTGCTGGGCCAATGCCATCCATTGGAGACAAGTGCCCCATCAGTACAAAATAGGTGCCATTGAAGCCTGCACCTTGCTCTATGGCTAATACGTCAGCAGGTGTTTCTACAATACAAAGCTGGCTGGTGTTACGACTGGGGTTGCTGCACATACGGCACACAGGCGTTTCACTGTGGGTACGGCACTGATCACAACGGCCCACTTTATCTAGTGCTAAGGTAAGACTTTGGGCCAGTGCAGCACCACCCTCGCGGTTGCGCTCGAGTATATATAACGCCATTCGCTGGGCGGATTTACGCCCCACACCCGGCAAACACCGAAGCGACTCGATGAGTTCGTCTATAAGCGGACTAAAGGCCATTAAAACGGCATCTTAAAACCGGCTGGCATACCCATGCCTGCGGTCATGTCGGACATATTGTTTTGACTGGCCTGTTCAACTTTACGCACAGCATCGTTGACTGCTGCGGCTAACAAGTCTTCGAGCATTTCTTTGTCTTCTGACAATAATGAATCATCGAGTTGCACGCGTTTTACGTCATGCCGTCCGGTCATCACCACCTGCACTAAACCAGCGCCTGCCGCGCCGGTAAATTCGGCGTTAGCGAGTTCACTTTGAGCTTGTTGCATTTGCTCTTGCATTTTTTGGGCTTGCTTCATTAGATTGCCCATGCCACCTTTCAACATAATTTTCTCTCTGTGTGTTCGTTTAATCTAATCTTCAATGGGGTGAACTGGTCTTACGCTGCTCACATCTAACTGACCGTTAAATGCGGTACTCAAACTGGCCACATTGGGGTCGTTCTGCAACGAAGATATGGCGCTATCTAAGTGTTCACCCTCACGCCTCTGGCGGTTAGCAAACGGCGTTTCTGTGTGGGTCCGCCCAACATCAATGGCCAATTGCAGGTCACAACCAAACAGTGCCTCTAAGGCTTGGCGAATACGCCCCTGATGGGTGGCGTTAAGCATGCTACTTTGACCTTGGTCAATGGTAAAGCTAAGTTGTGTGCCCTGCCGTTTGGCGAATACCATGTTGGCGGCAATACTGTGGGTCATACCCGCCAAATTTAAATCAGTAAATATTTGCATCCAGTTAGCGCCATCTAAGTCGGCCAGCGTCCAGTCCTGACGGGGTGATGGCTCTGGATCTGAGGTTAGCGTTGGTTCTGTTTCGGCAACGACCTCAATAGGCGGCTCAATGGACTCAACTGTTGGCTCAACAACGGCTTCCAGGGGCGCATGGTCTTGTAGCCCCTGCGGCGGCTCTTCCCACGGCGGCACTTGCTCTACTTGGGGCATTGGTGGTGACCCAGCTTGAGCTAGTGGCTCTGGCGCAGGTGCCCGTACTGGTTCTGCCATCGGGGTTGACACGGATTCCTCTGTGGAAACGGGTACTATCTCCGGTGCCGGTGCTGGCTCAATTGCCACCGGTGGCGGCGCTACGTCGGTTATAGGTTGCATTTGGCCTGCGCTTTGTTGAGGCCTAAACGCCAACATGCGTAACAATGCCATCTCAAAACCGGCTTTCAAGTCAGGCGCTGCGGCTAAATCTTTACGGGCCATAACGCCCATTTGGTAGAACAACTGAACATCTGCAGGGCTGGTATGCTGAGCCAACTCTAACACCTTGGCTTTATCAAATTGCACCGACACAGGGGCCTCTGGCAACACCTGACAAATGGCAACTTGATGTAACAAACTCAACAGATCTTCTAGCGCCACTTCAAAATTTTGACCTTGCTCACCTAACTCAGCCACTAGCTTCAGCAATGCACCGGCATGGCCTTGTTGCAGCTGATTGACGATAGCCACAACTTTGCCTTGGTCAATACTGCCTAACATTTGATTAACCGCAGATTCGGTTAAATCGCCGCCACAAAAGGCTATAGCCTGGTCGGTAAGGCTCAAGGCATCACGCATACTGCCTTTAGCTGCGCGGCCTAACTGCCACAATGATGCTTCTGCAAACGGCACTGCTTCACTGGTAAGAACATGTTTTAAATGCTCAGATACCTGTTCGGCTGGCATGTTCTTTAAATTAAACTGTAAACACCGCGAAAGTACCGTAATCGGCAACTTTTGTGGGTCGGTGGTGGCTAACAGAAATTTGACATGCGGTGGTGGTTCTTCGAGGGTTTTTAACAGAGCGTTGAAACTGCTGGCAGACAGCATGTGTACTTCGTCTATTAAGTAGACCTTAAAACGCCCTCTGGTGGGCGCATATTGCACGTTATCCAACAACTCACGAGTGTCTTCTACTTTGGTACGCGAAGCCGCATCCACTTCGATAAGGTCGACAAAACGGCCTTCTGTAATTTCTACACAACTAGAGCACACACCACATGGGGTGGAGCTGACGCCTTCTTCGCAATTTAAGCAACGGGCTAAAATACGGGCGATGGTGGTTTTACCCACCCCGCGGGTACCCGCAAATAAATAGGCATGGTGTAAACGCTGCTCATCTAACGCATGAATAAGCGCTCGTAAAACGTGTTCTTGTCCCACCATGGAGTGAAAATTTTGGGGACGCCATTTACGGGCTAACACCTGATATGCCATGCAGCGTACACTCGCTTAATAAGAAGACAAACTAAAAGCAGCTATTATAGAAGCCACACAAAATTAAAGCTACCAACGCCCTTGCCAAACTAATCGTGCACCGACTAATGGATCCCCATTAGCAGCATTAAATTGCTTAGCCTCCAATTTTATTTGAGATCCGTGGGTGCTGTGCCACTGGGCGAAGCTGGTAATTTGTTGGTAGTTGTATAGATCGCTACCGGAGAAGGTGAGATTGCCATAACCAATGTTTCCATCTTCATCGATTTGGTTAGGCCAGCGCAAGGCGGCTTGCGTTGCATTGGTAGCTTGTGCCGCGGTGACCGCAAGCCCCCAGCCAAAGGCGCCATAATGGGATTGCCACTGACCTTTAAATTGATTGAGTAAAACATCGCCACGCCAATGCCACAATTGATTGGGTTGGTTTTCTGTGTGTAAACGCGACTGACCAAACTGAGCGCTCAAATCAGATTGCTCAGTTAAGTTAGATCCGTGCCAACGCCTATGCCACCGCAGCCCCCACTGCTGTTGCTGGGCTTGGGCTTGAGCAAATGCGCCGTTGCCTGCGATTTGCCGATGCATTGCGTCTCTTTGGGCCCACCTGATAAACGCAGAGACCTGAGGCCATGCATAACCGGCTTGTACTTGCTGGCGCCATGGTGCCAAAGCCGAAGCCAACCCAAAACCTGGATTGTTGTTCAATTGGGCACTGGGCAATTGACGGGCATAATTACTGTGCCACCCCTGACCGACTTGGCCTAAATGCAAGTTGATTACATTGTGCTGTAGCCCTTCGTCGATAGCGTAATCTACCGACAAGGCTGCAGTTTCGAGGCGCACTGAGTCTGACATCTTTAACAAAGCTTGCTGCTCTGTTTTGGCATCTAGCAGACCCTGTGCATAAACCCGGCCCTGTACAGGCCACATTAAGGGCTGCACCGGCGTAGCTGTTATCAGTTGCGAGGCAGAAGTCCAAAAGGGAGCCTGCTGATAGCTATCAAGCAACAACACATCCTGCTGCGCAAGTTGTGGGGCGATAAGCGTCCCTAATTCCGCACCAACCTGTAGCCCAGGCATTGACCTCGCCTGCGATTGATCCACAGATGAATCACTGACATTGGCCACTGTTGGCACACTTAAGGAGCCCACTACACCAGCGGCCGCTTGCAAATTCATCAAACCTTGACCATAAATACTTGAATCGGCATAAATTCCAGTTTTATTGGCCGTAGTGAGCAACCGCTGGGCAACTTGTTGGTAGCTTAACGAGGGAAACTGGGTTTTTAATATGGCCATGGCAGCAGAGACTTGTGGTGCGGCCATAGACGTACCGGCGCGATAAGCATGACCGCCACCCACATCGGTGGAATAAAGACCATCACTTGCAACCACATTACCGCCCCCGGGCGCGGCAAGGCACCAGGCGGCGGCCACACCACAGTGGTTAGCGTAACTGGCCAAAGCACCATTATTATCCACAGCGGTGACTGCTAACCAACCGGCTTGCAGGTCATTTAATAGATAAGGTAAACCCGCATGATATGTGAGTTCGGTGGCTGATTGGTTGCCTGCGGCCCACACATACACGCTGTCTTGCGCGATGGCGGCTCTCGCTTGCACTAAAAAATTAGCGTGCCAACTATTGACGTTACTACTGGTGATGATTGCACTGAGAATATTGGTGCCCGAGTCGCCCCAGCTGTTATTAAAGATATGGCTACCCTGAGCCATAGCTAAAGCTGACGCTGCCGCCATTTCGCTGTCGGTAGTGGCAGCGGTGGTACCTGCGTTGTCCAACACCCGTATCGGTAACAAGGTGGCGTCATAAGCTAGACCGTGCATAGTCTGGCCATCTTTTTTAGCCACCATTAAACCTGCAATGTGGGTACCATGGCCGGTGCCATCCACAGCGACGCCAGATTGACCAGTCACATAATCATAGCCGTTGGCAGACACTTGCCCAGTGAGTTGCGTGTGGCTTGAGTTAATACCAGAATCCATCACAGCTAAGGTAATACCCTGCCCTGTACCACCGCGAGCATACACATCTGCCGCGTTGACCTGATTCAAGGCAGAAGATCGGTAGTATTCAGTAGTTTGGTAAGGCGTCACATCTGGACTACTGTCAGCCACCGGCTGCGTGCTCACAGTACCGCCACAGGCCGAAATCAACAGCAATACAGAGACCACAAGCCAATAGGCAAATTTCATCAACATTTAACAGTTAGGTCTATTTTTAAGCTAACAGTATACCCATTAATGGCTGTCATCACCTTGGATAATCACCACTAGTTCAGTAGGCTCATTGGCTTATCCTTAATCGCTAGTTAGTTTGTTAGACAAAAGGATAAGTAAAAAAACCTTTAAACGGGGTAGATCTATGAATCACATGTGACTAATATAACAAATCACTAAGGGTAAAATTATGCAATTAATAAAAACAATTATAGGCTCCCGAATACTTAGTACTTGTACAGCGCTAGCTATATTATCTGGTGCCGCTCAAGCACACGCCACCAGCGACTTAGAGCAAGCTTTGGATGCACAAAAGAATGGCAACTTATCTAGTGCTGCCAGCTACTTTTCAGCGGCGTCAGAAGCCGGTAGTAGTGAAGCTCAATATCAACTTGGGTTGCTCTATGCTGAAGGTCGTGGTGTAGAAAAAAACTACGCCCAAGCCGTGGTTTTAATACAACAAGCGGCCGATGCCGCGCACTCTCTTGCCATTGAGTGGATCGCTCAACACCGGCTTGTCACAGCAACTACAGAAGAAGAAGAAGAAGAAGACGATCCAGAAGATGACTGCTAAATACAAAGCAATAAAAAAGGGCCACAAGGCCCTTTTTTATTGCTTTAGCTTAACCTGTTAAGGCTTAACTGTACTAAACCCAAGAATTTCCCAGGTCTGCATACCACCACGGAACCACTTAATCTTCTCGGCTGGATAACCATATTTCAACAGTGTTGCCATAGATGCTGGCGACTGGCCGCACCACATACCATTACAGAATAAAGCCAAGGTTTTCGCATCGGAGTAATCGAACACTTCACTGACAGTACCCGCAACAATCGCTTCATCAACGGTGAAATCGTCGGCATCTCCAACTAATTTAACGCCAAACTGGTCGATCATGACCTGCATAATAATTTCCGTAGTTGCACCTTTAGAGACGGTTAGCTTGGTAAATGGCACATTGACCGCACCTGGGATAGTGCCTCGCTCAACCCAATCTGGTGTACGTGAATCCACTACCAGAATATTTTCACCATTTTGCATGCGCACGATATGGTCAATTATTTCTAGCTCACCCAGTGTTTCAACACCTGGAGCAAAGGTCATTGGCTGAATACAAAAAACTGGACACGGCCGTGAGGTTTTTGAAAACGCATCGATAATCGTATTACTGTTATCTTGATTACGTATAATTTGAACTGTCTGCCCATTATGGTTTACATCTACAGACATCAACTTACTTGTAATACCAACGGCGCCACCTGCCGCCATGACAGAAAAGCTGGTCGCACCCATGAGTAAACCGGCACCAAGCAACGAAAATATTTTTTTCATTTTTCACCTCAAATTAACAATATACATATGTGTATTTTTATACTACCGATAGAAAAACATATATCAAGCGCACCCCAATACTCTTTAGTCTAATAGTTTTTATCAGTCTAAAAAACGTATTTAATATGGCTTTTGGTGTTAAGTTGCTATTGATTTTTTGGGAGGCTATCTTCAGCACTGAGAATGGAGGCAACCCTACCAGCCACACCTCGGCACACAAATCCACCGCTGTGGCTGCTCCCTTCCAGGCCTGACCAGGTTCACGGCTTATCGTTGCGTGGGGACCAATAGGGCTACCATAACGACCGTAATCGAGCGATTACGAGGTGCGCATTATAGGCAATAGCTTAACTATACTCAAGTGGTTTTTGTCAACTTAATCAAACCACTAAACGCCATAACTAAGGTAGGGCAAAAACTCCACTTGCTGAGCATCTACACCACAGGTATTGGCGTTAACAACGGCCAAGCCGTCGCCTTTCATCGCTGTAGACAGCACACCCGAGTTTTGATTGGTCATGGCTTCTAGTTTGAGGCCTCCCTGCTCTTCACCCAACACGCGCACGCGCAAGTATTCCTGTCTAATGCTAGGCCGCTTTGGCGGGTTGATCAAAGTGGCTTTAATACTGTGGCCTGTAGTTTGACTGCAGCCTTGGCTGGCTAATAAAAATGGCCGCGCCATCACCATAAACGTGACTAACACACTGGCAGGGTTACCCGGCAAGCCAAAAAATGGGGTGTTACTAACCTGTCCAAAAGCGAGCGGCTTGCCCGGCTTAATGGCAAGCTTCCATACGTCTAACCGGCCTAACGCTTGCACCGCGGCTTTAACATGGTCTTCTTCACCTTCGGAAACACCGCCGCTAGTGATAATAATGTCTGCCTGTTCGGCGGCTTCCGCTAGCGCGGCTTTAGTTAAACTAAGTTGGTCTTCAATAATTCCTAAATCTACCAACTCCATGCCTAACTGGTCAACTAGACCTGATAACAAGAACCGATTTGAATTGTAGATTTGCCCAGGCTGTAGGGCTTGCCCCGGGTTGACAAGTTCACTGCCAGTGGACGCGATAGCCACTTTTAAGCGCCGATAAACCACCACGGTATCTACACCCATAGAGGCCAACACGCCTAAATGTCGGCTTTCAAGCCTGGTGCCGGCGTCACACACGACTTGGCCTTGGGTGACGTCTTGGCCAGCCTTGCGGATAAACTGGCCGGTTGTTTGGCCTTGCGCCAAGGCGTCTGGCAAGAGGCGAATACCGCCTTCAACTATTTCAACATCTTCTTGGATGACCACCAGGTCTGCATTGTGCGGCACTTCGGCACCGGTAAATACGCGGGCGCAGGTATGAGCCGCCAACGTATGGGGCACTTGGCCTGCTGCTACGCGTTGAGTCACCGGAATGACAGCCAATGTCAAACCGGACACACACAAGGCATAACCATCCATCGCACTGTTGTCTGCTGGAGGTACATTGACAGCAGAGGTCACTGGCACCCCAAGCACCCTGCCACGCGCGCTAAATAGCGGCACAGTCTCTGTGGGCAACTGGCACTGGGCATGAGCCATGATTTGCTGCTGAGCTTCGGTTACAGGCATTAATCTTGGATTGGCTGTCATAAGGAGAACACTATTTATGCAGGTGGATGAACGACGGAGTTAAAGGTGACCATTTCTACAAAATTGCATGGCCGGTGGCGGCTATCAAGCTGCTGCTCAATAATGCCATCCCAAGCAGTGCGACACGCACCGGTGGAACCCGGCATACTAAAAATAATTGTGCGGTTGGCTACGCCTGCAACCGTGCGAGATTGAATAGTTGAGGTGCCGATTTCAGAGTAAGACAGATGTCGAAATAATTCTCCAAAACCCTCAATGACCTGATCAAACAACGGCAGTAGTGCATCAGGCGTGGTGTCTCTTGCGGTAAAGCCTGTGCCGCCGGTCACCAATACGGCATGTATAGTTTGATCTGCAATCCATTCACTAACGGCTGCTCTAATCTGATAAACGTCATCTTTCACAATACTGTGCTGCGCCAGACTGTGGCCTGCAATCTGCAACCGGTCAACTAACGTAGCACCGGACTTATCGGTTTCTTTAGTGCGTGTGTCTGACACGGTTAACACTGCAATGTTAATGGATTTCTGTGGATTCTTGGCACTGGTCATGAGCTCAATCTCGTCAATACTGTTGGTGTGCGGAAACTAACATTACAAGTATACAGAAGGTTTGATTTAGATTGTATTGACTGGCAGAGACAAATTTAAGACTTAAGTGTTTTGGACTTTAGTCGTAGAGACTTTTGTCTCATTCACTAAGGTCTAATTTTCAATATCAGACAAATCTCTAGACTAGGTCGAACCCTGAAGCATGCCGCTTTGATCTGCTGGTAGTGCTTATCTCGGTTCAACAACAATAAATTGGAGTTTGTCATGACAGATGTAAAATCTGAAAAAACAAGTCACACGGCATCGAGCTGGTCTCGTCGGTCTGTGTTGAAAGCCACATCCGCAGGCGCTGTAGGCGCAGCTGCTACACCATTATTCTTCACCCAAAACGCATGGGCAGAAAAAGCTATCGGCAACTACCCAGTAAAAGGTAGCGAAGTTGTACTTGGCTTTAACGTACCTCAAACAGGTGCATACGCTGACGAAGGCGCCGACGAGTTGCGCGCTTACAAACTTGCTGTGAAGCACTTGAACAACGGTGGCGGCATGCTCGACACCCTTAAGCCAAGCAAATTGACTGGTAACGGCATCTTGGGCAAAAAAGTAACTTACGTTACTGGTGACACCCAAACTAACGCCGACGCATCACGTACTTCTGCACGTCGTATGATCGAACGTGACAAAGTTATCATGGTTACCGGTGGTTCTTCTTCTGGTATCGCTATTGCTCAACAGTACTTATGTAACGAGTTAGGCATCATCTTTATGTGTGGTTTGACTCACTCAAACGACACCACTGGTAAAGACAAACAGCGTTACGGTTTCCGTCATTTCTTTAACGCTCACATGACAGGTAAGGCATTGTCTCCTGTATTGAGTAAAGAATACGGCAAAGACCGTCGTGCATTCCACTTAACTGCGGATTATTCTTGGGGCCACACCCAGCAACAATCTATGCAGGAATTCACAGAGAAGGAAGGTTGGAGTACTGAAGGCAACATCATGACGCCTTTGAAGACTACAGACTTCTCTCAGTATCTTTCTCAAGTATTGAACTCAGACGCAGACGTATTGGTATTGAACCACTACGGCGCCAACATGGTTAACTCTCTAACCAACGCTGTTAACTTCGGTATGCGTGACATGCAGAAGAACGGTAAGAACCTAGAAATCGTAGTGCCGCTATACAGCCGCTTGATGGCTAAAGGTGCTGGTTCTACCAACATCGATGGCGTATTAGGTACTTCTGGCTGGAACTGGGCTCTACAAGACGAAGGTTCTAAGGTATTTGTTAAGACCTTTACCGACGAATATGGCTTCCCACCTTCACAGGCTGCCCACACTTGTTACGTACAAACACTTTTGTA
The DNA here is from genome assembly GCA_965366045.1 of uncultured Oceanospirillaceae bacterium. Classification (GTDB taxonomy): domain Bacteria; phylum Pseudomonadota; class Gammaproteobacteria; order Pseudomonadales; family Balneatricaceae; genus Njordibacter. The sequence goes on along the minus strand of CBDUDU010000032.1, from coordinate 3,046 downwards.
TGCTAACGCCTGTGAAATGGCCGGTACTTTCTATCCACCAGAAGTGATTAGAGCCCTTGAAGACTTTGAGTTCACAGGTGCCGGTAACGGCCCAACCTTATACCGTGGTGCTGATCACCAGTGTATTAAGGATATCTTGGTTATGCAGGGTAACTCACCTTCTGCACGTACCAGTGACTTCGATTACCTTAAGATCGTTGATCAAGTGGATGCTAAGACCGTGGATTACGATCCAGCCATCTTTGGCGGTGAGCTAGGTCCTTACGAACCTGCATAAGCAAAACTCGTATGATCTTGCGGGTCAGCAGTTTTCGCTGACCCGTTTTTATTTATTCAAATCAGAAAAAACCATGAATTTGCCACAGCAACCAATGGGAGTAGTTCCAAAATGGACATGACGCTCAACGCTTTTACCCTTTATATACTAACCGGATTACAACTCGGTTCCATTTTCGTGCTCATTGCTCTGGGCCTTACCCTTATTTTTGGCACCCTAGGTGTAGTTAACTTTGCCCACGGAGCCCTTTATCTTATCGCCATATATTTGGCCGTAAGTATCAACAATGCCTTAGGTTTCGGCCTGGCTTTAATCCTTGTGCCACCAATTCTGTTTATATTTGGTGTACTTATGGAGCGCGGTTTGATTCAGCGCTTCTACGATCGACCCCATACCGATCAAATCCTTGTGACCTTTGGCCTTGCCATCGTTATACAAGAATTACTCAAATGGGCATTCGGCGCCAACAACATCCCGTTTGCCATCCCAAGCTGGGGCAATGGCATCCTTATGCTGCATGACTACTTGCCATTCTTAGAAGGCTTTGTAGTTTATCCAAAGTGGCGTTTAATTTTGGTAGTCGTCTCTATCATAACTGTTGCAGCTGTGTTCGCTCTACTCCACCTGACCCGTTTTGGATTAGTTATCCGTGCTGGTATGCGAGACGCTGAAATGATGCAGTTCCTCGGCGTGAATATTAACCGCCGCTTTATGATTGTATTTGGCCTTGGTTCCATGATTGCTGGTATCGCCGGTGTATTTGGTGGACCAGTGACCCAAGTATCACCAGAAGTAGGCATGCACTTACTCGTACCCTCCTTCTTGGTAGTGGTTATTGGTGGCATGGGTTCATTAGGAGGCGCAGTGATTGCTGGCGTTCTAATTGGTATGGCGCAAAGCTTCACTGCACCTTACATCAACCTAAACACCGTTATCATTTACCTAATTACTGTGGTTATCTTATTGGTCCGCCCGCGTGGTTTGATGGGTGCCAAGGGAGTGTTTGAATAATGAATAATCAACAAAGCTTTTGGCAACTAAACAAGGCGGTGGTTTTGTTCGCCTTGGTTGCCCTCACCATGCCTCTTTGGTTCCCACTTATTAACGGCTACTCTGGCCTTGATACCAAGATAATGATCTTTTGTATCTTCCTGGTAGGTTTTGATATTTTATTGGGCTTTACTGGCTACTTGTCTTTTGGACATGCTGCATTTTTTGGTATTGCCGCCTACAGCACAGGTTTAATGTTAAAGAACTTTTCAGACAACATTATCCCAGCCATTATCGTTGCCGTTATAGCGGCGACCTTAGTCGCTATTGTGATTGGTTTGCTTACCTTAAAACGTACCGGTATATACTTCTCAATCCTTACCCTAGCCTTTGCAGAAATGTTTCACTCCATGGCTATGGCCATGCTACAAACATGGACCGGTGGCGAAAATGGTTTGACTGGCATGCCTACCCCGATGTTGTTTGACATCAAGATGCAAGGCAGTGCCGTGTTTTACTTTACTGCCATCATGGCTATCCTTCTGTTCTACATTGCTAAGCGCATTGAGCGCTCGCCTGTAGGCTTGATGATGAAAGCTATTAAGTGTAACCAAACTCGTTTGGAATATACCGGCATCAACGCACGTAAGTACAAGTTATTGGCTTTTGTAATAAGTGCCATGTATGCGGCTATTGCAGGCGCGTTAATGGTGGTTTACGAGCCATTTGTAGGCCACGAATTCCTTGGCTGGCACCAGTCTGGTGAGGTGGTTATCATGTCCGTTATTGGCGGTGTGGGTACTCTTATAGGCCCAATGATAGGTGCGGCTTTCATGCTCTACTTCGAAAACGTATTGTCTGTAGACCTAGGCGAACAATGGTTATTGGTATTGGGTCTTATCTTTATGTTTGTGGTTATCTTTATGCCAGGCGGTTTCATGGAAGCAGTCGAACGCATCAAGAAACGCTTTATTACCACCGCTGACGGCGAATAGGAGACTCAACCATGCCCATATTAGACATTCATCAGGTGTCCTTGAGTTTTGGTGGTTTAAAAGCCTTACAGAACGTAAACCTCAAAATTGAACAAGGCACCACACACGCACTTATTGGCCCTAACGGTGCCGGTAAATCAACACTATTGAACGTGCTTACAGGCATGCTGAAGCCCGATGACGGCTCAGTGATGTTTGATGGTAAGCCTTTGTTAGATGTGGATTCATATGACATCAACCAGTTAGGCATTGCTAAAGTGTTTCAGACACCCTCAATTTTTCCGGAAATGACGGTATTACAGAACGTCACTATCCCTGTGTTCGCAGCAAGGGATGGTTCATTTCGCATGAACATGCTTGAGGGTTATACCAAACAACGCCCATTAATCGAGTTTGCCGAAGAACAAATTTGCGAACTCGGTCTAAAAAATCACATGCACTCCATTGCCGGTAGCCTGTCTCGGGGTGATAAACGTCGCTTGGAAATGGCTATTTGTTTAGCCAACAAGCCCCGTTTATTGCTGCTTGATGAGCCTACTGCAGGTATGGCCCGTCATGAAACCGAAAAAACCATTGAACTGTTGCAAAGCATGAACGATGGCATTACCAAGGTGATTGTTGAACACGACATGAACGTAGTGTTCTCGTTAGCGGAGAAGATCTCTGTGCTATCCCAAGGTCAAATAATTGCTGAAGGTTCGCCTGACGAAATTAAAGGCCACCCTAAAGTTATTGAAGCCTACCTTGGCGAAGCTCAGGTTTAAGGAGAAGATTATGTCATCAA
>CBDUDU010000031.1:0-24497 GCA_965366045.1 uncultured Oceanospirillaceae bacterium | reverse complement strand
GCTCGATAATGCAGACAAAAACTGCCAAAACCTCTAATTTCAATTCGATCTCCCGCCGCCAAAGAATCTGCCATATGTTCAATAATGGCTTTCACCGATTGCTCAACATTTTTTACAGGTATACCCTGAAAGCGGTCAATTAAATTTTCAATGAGCTCAGACTTACGCATAGCGTGCCCCCTCTTTTTATTTTTTGAGCTGTTCCTTGATCAAGTCGCCAATGGTGGTAGGGCCTTCTGAGTCAATGGATTGGGTATTCAATTCTTTCATTTGTGCACGTCGCTGTGCGGCTTCTTGTGCACGAATAGCTAAGGCGATAGAGCGCGCCTTACGATCCACGCTAGCAACAAAACTGGTCAGGCTTTGACCTTCACTGAAGTCGGACAAGTCTTGGCCTTGAGCCAATTCACCACGCTTAAGGAAACCTTGCACGCCTTCAGCAAGATTAACCAACAAACCACCAGGCGTCACTTCAGCAATGGTACCCGTCACTTCCGAACCTTTGCCATTAGCGCTGGAAAAATCAGAGAATGGGTCGCCTGTCATTTGTTTAATGCCTAACGCAACGCGCTGGCGCTCGCTATCGATGGATAAAATCACGGCTTCAACCTGCTGGCCTTTTTGGTATTCCTCGAGCAAACTTTCGTCGCTCTTGTTCCAGTCGACATCAGATACGTGGACTAAACCGTCAATGCCATCTTCAAGTCCAATAAACAAACCAAAATCAGTTTTTGAGTTAAGTTTACCGGTGACTTTATCGCCTTCTGAGTACTGTTTAGCAAAGGCCACCCATGGGCTTTCACTGCATTGTTTCATACCCAACGACAAACGGCGTTTCTCGGAATTGATATCCAAGATCATAATTTCAATTTCGTCACCTACTGCGACCATCTTGGATGGGTGCAAGTTACGCTTCATCCAGCTCATTTCAGACGCATGCACCAAACCTTCAATACCGTCAGAGACCCGAGCGAAACAACCGTAATCGGTGACGGTAGTAACGGTGGCAGGTAAACGACTACCCACTGGATAAGTGTCGGTAAAGCTGGTCCAAGGGTCTTGTTGTAACTGTTTTAAACCTAAGGATACGCGTTGTTTTTCGGCATCAAATTTAAGTACTTTAACTTCAATATCGGCACCGGCTGTGAGCATCTCACTTGGGTGTTTGATACGGCGCCAGGCGATATCGGTAATGTGCAATAAGCCGTCTAGGCCACCCAAGTCGATGAAGGCGCCGTAGTCCGTAAGGTTCTTCACAAAACCTTTAACAACTGCACCCTCTTCTAGGGTTGATAGTACTTGTTCACGCTGGGCTTTATTCGCTTCATCCATCAATGCACGACGGGAAACAACCACGTTATTACGCAGAATATCGAGTTTGATAATCTTAAAGTCGAGGTCTATACCCTCAAGGTGAGAGATATCTTGCAATGGGCGGGTATCAATGAGCGAGCCAGGTAAGAATGCACGGATGCCGCCTAACTCTACGTTAAAGCCACCCTTAACACGGGCACTGATTACACCGGTAACGGTTTCATCAGCTGTTTGGATCTTCTCGAGTTGTTGCCAACGCTCCATTTCGCGAGCACGTTCACGGGAAATTTGAGTGGCGCCTAGGCCATCTTCAATTTCTTGTAAGGCAACCAATACGTCATTGCCAACCGCTACTTCAAGTTCGCCTGCCGCATTAAGAAATTCAGCGCGTGGCACCACGCCTTCTGATTTCAGTCCCACGTTAATGGTTACGACTTCACTATCAATAGCAATGACTACACCGGTAATCAAAGAACCCTTCTTCATCTCTACCTGTTGAAGACTTTCTTCAAACAGGTCTGCGAAACTTTCGCCCATACCTATACTCGCTGGGGATGACGATACGCTCGGAACTGGCTGGCAGTGCGGGCGTCTCGAGACACCTCTTAGTTAGTTAATGATAAACAAAAGCCTTATAAAATGCCTTTGTTATGAATAAATGTAAGAATCTTTTGTTCCACATCCGTAATACTCATGTGAGTACAATCAATCACCAATGCATCATCAGCAGGTTTCAATGGAGCGATGCTACGGTTTTCGTCGCGCTCATCTCGCTGTTGAATATCCATCAGTATGTCCGACAGGCTAGCATCCAAACCTTTATTTTTCAACTGTTTATAGCGTCGATTTGCCCGTTCTTGTGCGCTAGCCGTTAAGAATACTTTAACTTGCGCTTCCGTAAAGATCACCGTGCCCATGTCACGACCATCGGCTACTAGGCCCGGTAGCTCGGCAAATGCCCGCTGGCGCTCTTGTAGCGCCTTGCGCACCAAGGTTCGGCTAGCCACTTTAGATGCATTCATACCACAGGCTTCAGTGCGAATGGCTAAGCTAACGTCTTCGCCTTCTAGCACCACTTGAATATCATCACCCTTGGTTTTGAACTGCACATCTAAGCAGCCAGCGATATCGGCTACGGCCAATTCGTTTTCTGGGCTCACACCATGGTGTTCGGCGGCCAAAGCCACTAGCCTATATAGAGCGCCACTGTCTAATAAGTGATAACCCAAACGCTCTGCAAGTAACTTACATAAAGTGCCTTTGCCAGAGCCACTAGGACCATCAATGGTAATAATTGGAACAGTTTTCACGATTGAAATTCCTCATCAAGCGTCATACCTACGGTACGCGCCAATTCGACAAAATTAGGGAACGATGTGGCCACATGGGCGCAATCTAGAATTTTGATATTTGCATCGGCGCGCAGCCCGGCAATGGTAAAGGCCATGGCGATACGATGATCATGGTGAGTCACCACTTGCGCACTAGAAAAGTGCTGGTTTGGCCCCATGCCTTGGATGATAGCACCGTCTGTCGTACCTTCTATGGTCACACCCATGGCCTTTAAGCCATCAACCATTGCTTGAATACGGTCACTTTCCTTAACCCGCAATTCTTCAGCACCAGTGATCGTGGTTGTGCCACTGGCACAGGCCGCCGCTACCATCAGTGCTGGAAATTCATCAATCGCCAACGGCACTTGATCTTCGGGCACACGAATACCTGTAAGGGGCGAGTATTTAACATGTAAATCTGCCACCGGCTCACCACCGACTTCGCGCTCATTGAGCACCGTTAAGTCGGCACCCATTAAACGTAAAATATTAATTACGCCAACCCGGGTTGGGTTCATACCCACATGCTCAACCACTAAATCTGAGGCTGGGCAAATGGCCGCCGCCACCAAAAAGAAGGTGGCCGAAGAAATATCTGACGGCACATCAATGTCGGTAGCAATTAACGCACCCTGACCAATAATGGCACAGGTATCAGAGGTGCGTTCAACGGCATAACCAAAACCTTTAAGCATACGTTCTGTATGGTCGCGAGTTGGGGCTGGTTCGGTGACACTGGTACGCCCTTGCGCATACAAACCTGCCAACACTACACAGGATTTGACTTGTGCACTGGCCATGGGTAAATCGTAATGAATACCCTGTAAAGCTTGGCCACCCTTAATACGCATAGGCGGGCAACCGCCTTCAGCCGTATCAACTACAGCCCCCATGAGCCGCAATGGTGTGGCCACCCGCTCCATCGGCCGCTTGTTAAGGGAAACGTCGCCGCTCAACTCCACATCAAATTTTTGACCGGCCATTAACCCCGCCATAAGGCGAATAGTGGTGCCGGAGTTACCCACATAAAGTGGCCCTGGGGGTGGCTGCAGACCGCGCAAACCAACACCATGCACAACTACCTTGCCGTCATCAGGCCCTTCTATCACCACACCCATATCACGGAATGCTTGTAACGTGGCCATGGCGTCTTCGCCTTCTAAAAAACCACTAATATGTGTGGTGCCTTGAGCCAACGCACCTAACATAATCGAACGGTGCGACACCGACTTGTCACCGGGTACGCGGATGCGTCCTTTGACTTGGCCACCTGGGTGGACATTAAAATGTTTTGTATTTGTCATAGTTCCAGTATAGGCAGTGCCTGCCAATATTTTTTCAAAATGATGTCGCGCGCTGCGGGCGCGAGTAAAGATGCCCATCATGGTCTGGCTGTCACCATCGGCCACTGCCGTACGCAACTGAGCCAAACCATCGGTGAAGGAATCCAATGTTTTTAAACAGGCATCGCGGTTAGCCACAAACACGTCGTGCCACATTGTCGGATCACTGCCCGCAATACGGGTAAAGTCTCGAAAGCCGCCCGCTGCGTAGCGAAATATATCTTTATTGTCGCTATCTGACGCCAACGTATCCACTAAAGAAAAGGCTAACAAGTGCGGTAAATGGCTGGTTGCGGCCAACACTTCGTCATGCCGCTCTACTTCCATAGTGAGAATTTCACAGCCAATGCCAGCCCATAAATCGGCCAATACGGCAATCGCCTGTGGGTGACTAGTCGGCAAGGGAGTGATGATAAACTTGTGATCAACAAACAGGTCGATATTCACCGCGTTAATGCCACTGCGCTCCGACCCTGCAATGGGGTGACCCGGCACAAAACCCGCTGGTGGTGTGGTGAAAATATCATAAGCCGCAGCAATGATATTGCCCTTTACACTGCCCACGTCTGTGAGTAAGGTGTTGACACGAAGATGCGGCTCCACCATGGCCATTACCTTTTCCATGGCTTTAACCGGTACTGCCAATACCACCACATCCATATTTCCCAGAGTGGCTTCTAAATCAACGGCTTGATGGTCGATTACAGCTTGGTCTTGAGCTTGCTGCATACTTGAAGCATCGAGGTCGTAGCCCCAAACCTGATGTTTTTGCGTGCGCTTTAAGGCCGCAGCCAAAGAGCCACCAATTAACCCAAGGCCTAACACCAGCACCTTGTGATGACAAAAGCGCACCTCAGTCACTAGAGCACGGCCTGTGGGTAGGAACCCAATAAGCGTACTTCTACGGAGTCTTGATCTAAATCCTGCAGGACTTGCTGTACTTTTTCATCTTCATGGTGGCCTTCAAAATCGATGTAAAATACGTAGCCCCATGCACCCTGACCCGAAGGCCGAGATTCGATACTGGTCATGCTCACGTTGTGGCGATGAAAGGGTTCTAAAATATGGTACAAAGCACCGGGCTTATTGCGCGCAAGCACTAATAACGAGGTTTTGTCTTGGCCAGATGCAGGCACAGAAGCATGACCAATAATTAAAAATCGCGTGGCATTGTCGGGCTGATCTTCAATGTTTTCGTGGGGCAACTGCAAACCGTATAGCTCGGCCGCCATGGTGCCGGCAATCGCCGCAACCTTACCCACATCATCGCCTGTTTGAGTGGCTACTCGACGTGCGGCTTCGGCATTACTGCTTACGGCAAAACGTTCTGCGTGGGGCATGTGGTTATCTAACCAAGACCGGCACTGAGCTAACGACTGAGAGTGGGAATAAATACGTTCAACTTGTGATAAATCCGTGCCTTCTGCCACCAATAAATTCTGGTGAATACGCATTTCTACTTCGCCAGAAATCACTAACGACGAATGACGAAAGCTATCCAAGGTATTATTAATCATTCCCTCGGACGAGTTTTCGATGGGTACCACACCATAATGGGCACTCTTGGCTTCCACTTCGCGAAACACTTCATCAATAGAGCCTAGTGGCGCACTAATAACTGACTGGCCAAAATGTTTTAACGCAGCTGCTTGGGTAAAGGTACCTTCGGGGCCCAAAAAGGCAATTCGCATGGGTTGTTCATGAGCGAGACAAGCCGACATCAACTCACGAAACAGGCGTGCCATCTCTTCATCGCCTAATGGCCCTTGGTTGCGTTCCATGACGTTGCGCAATACTTGGGCTTCGCGCTCAGGACGATAGAACACAGCGTCTTTAACACCTTGATGAGATTCCTTCACCTCGGCAACACGCTGAGCACAGGTCGCTCGCTGATTAATTAGCTGCTGAATTTGTTGATCGATTTGATCGATGTCTTGGCGCAATTGACCGAGTTGTTGTTCTTGTGTCAGTTCTGGCTTGCTCATAGTATCTCTAAGCCCAATGGCGTTGTTCGAAATCCTGCATAAAGGCAACTAACTCAGTAATCGCCTCCAGAGGAACTGCATTGTATATACTTGCACGCATGCCGCCCACGCTACGGTGTCCCTTTAAGTTTAACAAGCCGCCAGCTTCAGACTCAGACAAAAACTGGGCATTAAGGTCAGCATCGGCCAAACTAAAGGTGACGTTCATTTTGGAACGATTAGGTACAGCAATGTTGTTGCTATACAGCCTGCTACTGTCTATGGCCTGATACAAGGTTTGAGCCTTAGTTTGATTCAGCTGTGCCATCGCCCTCACGCCACCTTGCTCTAACAACCAGTCAAACACCAAACCCGCTAAATACCAGCTATAGGTTGGTGGTGTATTAAGCATGGAATCATTCGCTGCCTGCAGCGCATAGTTAAATGGCCTTGGCGTATCGTCACGCGCTTGGCCTAACAAATCCTCACGTACAATAACTAAAGTTAAACCTGCCGGGCCGATGTTCTTTTGCGCCCCTGCATAAATCACACCGAATTGGCTGACATTGATCGGTTCTGACAAGATGGTGGATGACATATCCGCCACTAGTGGCACATGGCCGGTACTGGGCACATAGTCGAAGGCTAAACCGCCGATGGTCTCGTTAGGGCAATAATGAACGAAGGCCGCATCGGCATTGAGCTCAAGCTGCGCTTGCGTAGGCACTTGACGGTGGTTATTAGACTGGCTTGACGCCACCACCTTAGCTTCTGCATAAGGCGCCATGGCGTCTATTGCCTTAGTTGACCAAATGCCCGTATCAATATAATCAGCCGATTGTTTTTGGCCTAACAAGTTCAACGGCAGCAAGGCAAATTGCGCGGTTGCACCGCCTTGCAAAAACAACACCTTATAGTTGGCAGGAATGCCCATAAGCTGACGCAATTTAGTTTCAGCATCGGCTACCATAGCCATATACGCAGGGTGTCGATGACTCATTTCCATCACCGACACACCACGTCCTTGCCAATCTAGCAGCTCAGCCTGGGCCCGTTCGAGCACTGCCGTAGGCAACGCAGCAGGACCTGCGCAAAAATTAAACTGGCGCTTGCTCATACTCGTTACTCTTGCTCTGTATCGTCAACATTAGGTTCAACATCGTCGCCAGCATTCTCTTCGTCTTCCATGGTTTCTGCAACACGGGCCACCTGAACGAGCTTTTCGCCTTCCTGCACCTTAATCAAGGTCACACCCTGAGTATTACGGCCCAGAACAGATACTTCGCTAGTACGGGTACGCACTAAAGTGCCTTGATCGCTGATCAAAATCACCTCATCACCGTCAAACACCTGCACGGCACCAATAAGTGCACCGTTTCGATCTGACATTTGAATCGCAATAACACCCTTACCACCACGGCCACGTACCGGATAATTTTCGTTGCGGCTTTGTTTGCCATAGCCATTCTCGCTGGCGGTTAAGATACGACCGCCCTCTTGCGGCATAATCAAGCTAATCACATGAGCATCTTCTGCCAAACGGATACCACGTACACCACGAGCCGTTCGGCCCATAGCGCGCACATCGCCTTCATCAAAACGTACGGCCAGGCCATTGTTGGCAAATAGCATAATGTGCTGCTCGCCATCAGTAACTGTTGCGCCAATCAGGGTATCACCCTCATCCAAACCAAGGGCAATCAAACCACTGGTTCTAGGCCGCGCAAAGGCAGTCAAAGGCGTCTTCTTAACTGTACCACTGGCAGTGGCCATAAAGATGAAGTGACCTTCTTGGTAGCCGCCTTCTGGCAATGGCAAAATAGTAGTAACACGTTCGCCCTCGTCCAATGGCAAGATGTTTACAATGGGGCGACCACGGGCCGTTCTGCTGGCTTGCGGAATTTCAAACACTCGCAACCAATACACTTTACCGTGGTTACTAAAACACAAAATTGTGTCGTGAGACGAGGTTACTAATAAATGTTCTACAAAATCTTCTTCTTTCACTGCTGTCGCGGCTTTACCACGGCCACCACGGCGCTGAGCCTGATAATCACTCACCGGCTGAGTTTTGGCATAACCACCATGAGAAATGGTAACCACCATGTCTTCTTCTGGGATTAAATCGGCTACTGTGAGGTCTTGTCGCGAGGCAATGATTTCTGAGCGACGCTTGTCGCCGTATGCTTCAAGCACTTCGGATAATTCTTCACGAATCACTTCCATCAAACGTTCGGCAGATGCAAGAATTTCCAGCAACTCCGCAATACGCTCCAACAACACTTGGTATTCAGCAACCAGCTTGTCTTGCTCTAAACCGGTTAAACGGTGCAAACGCAAATCCAAAATCGCCTGCGCTTGTACGTCAGACAACTGATAAACATCATCGTGCAAACCAAATTCTGGACCTAATGTGTCTGGCTTACAAGCGTCTTCACCAGCACGCTCTAACATAGCCACTACCTGACCGGCAGGCCAACTTTGCGCGACTAACTTTTCTCGGGCTTCAGCGGCGTTAGGAGAGGTCTTAATTAGCTCTATAACCGGGTCAATATTAGCTAAAGCAACGGTTAAACCTTCTAACACATGGCCGCGCTCACGGGCTTTACGTAATTCAAACAAGGTACGGCGCGTCACAACTTCGCGGCGGTGGCGCACAAAAGCTTCTAACATTTGCTTAAGGTTTAAGGTGCGCGGCTGGCCATCTACCAAGGCCACCACGTTAATACCAAACACGTTTTCCATTTGAGTTTGGGTATAAAGGTTATTAACAATGACCTCGGGCACTTCGCCACGACGCAACTCAATCACCATGCGCATGCCGTCTTTATCAGACTCGTCACGCAATTCAGTAATACCTTCAAGCTTTTTGTCTTTAACCAACTCGGCAATTTTTTCGATCAACCGCGCCTTGTTCACCTGATACGGCAACTCGGTGACAATAATTGAGGGCTTTTGATTTTTTTCGTTCATCTCAACATGATAGCGAGCCCGCACGTAAATGCGGCCACGGCCGGTACGGTAGGCTTGTACAATACCCGCTCGACCATTGATGATGCCGGCCGTAGGAAAATCCGGGCCTGGGATGTGCTGCATTAACTCATCCACTTCAATATCAGGATTTTCAATTAACGCCAAGCAACCACTAATCACTTCGTTAATATTGTGGGGCGGAATGTTAGTGGCCATACCTACCGCAATACCAGAGGAGCCGTTCACCAATAGGTTAGGTAGCCGTGTCGGAAGTACATCAGGAATCATCTCTGTGCCGTCATAGTTAGGCACAAAATCAACCGTATCTTTGTCTAAATCGGCCAACAAATCGTGGGCCATTTTTTTCATACGAATTTCGGTATAACGCATAGCAGCAGCAGAGTCACCGTCCACCGAACCAAAGTTGCCCTGGCCGTCCACCAACACATAACGCAGCGAAAACGGTTGCGCCATACGTACAATGGTGTCGTACACTGCTGTATCACCGTGGGGGTGATACTTACCAATAACGTCACCCACCACACGGGCAGATTTTTTATAAGGCTTGTTCCAATCGTTGCTCAACTCATTCATGGCGAACAACACGCGCCTGTGCACGGGTTTTAAACCATCACGTACATCGGGCAATGCCCGCCCAACAATAACGCTCATGGCGTAATCCAAATACGACTGCTTGAGTTCGTCTTCAATATTAATGGGCGATATTTCTTTAGCCATTTGAGACATAATTAAGCCAATTTCCTTGTGCGACTAACGCTACGAGCTCGCCTTGTGGAGCCCCTGTGGACAACGCCCTAAATGGACGTCACAAAAACCATAATTTTAGCACGAAAAGAGGTTGATTAGCCACCAACAAAGCACCTATCACGCGTCCAATAGCACAACCCCGGCCCACAACTTTACGGATGCAGAGCAAGCATTTACACGCTATACTGGCAGCAATTTTTCATCGGACCGAAACTCAACCGTGACCCTAAACGTAGATCCAGCAGAAATCGCCAAATTTGAAGCCCTCGCCGCCCGCTGGTGGGACTTAGACAGCGAGTTCAAACCCTTACACGCAATCAACCCATTACGCATCGGTTGGATTGACGAACGGGCCCATTTACATGGCAAAAAAGTAGCTGACATCGGCTGTGGAGGCGGTATTGTTGCCGAAGCCATGGCACTACGAGGCGCCACAGTCACGGGTATCGACATGGGTGAAGCGCCACTCAAAGTAGCTCAATTACACAGTTTAGAAAGCGGCGTGACGGTGGACTATCGACAAATGACCGCCGAGCAATTAGCCGACCAAGAAGCGGGCACCTATGATGTCGTCACCTGCTTAGAGATGTTGGAACACGTGCCAGACCCCAGCGCCGTCATTGCCGCCTGCGCCAAGTTACTCAAACCCGGTGGCCAAGCTTTTTTCTCCACCATCAATCGCAACCCCAAGGCCTACTTATTTGCCATTGTAGGGGCAGAATACCTACTTAAAATGCTGCCTAAAGGCACCCATGACCACAAAAAGTTTATCAAGCCTTCTGAATTGCACGATTACATGCGCCAAGCAGACCTCTATGGTGAGGATATGACCGGCATGACCTACAACCCACTAACGCAAACTTACGCCTTACAAGCTCGAGATGTGGATGTTAATTACCTCGTCTATGCCAGCAAAGCTCAAGATTCACCCCAACCGATCGATAGTTAACTATTAGTCCTAATGACTATTTTTTTGCACAACAGGAATCTTCATGTTTGATTACACGGCGCCAGACAACCTATTAGCAAATCGCGTTATCTTAGTCACCGGCGCAGGCGATGGCATCGGCCGCGCTGCAGCCATGGAATACGCTCGCCTAGACGCTACGGTTATTTTATTGGGCCGCACAGTTGAAAAACTAGAAGCGGTTTATGATGAAATAGAAGCTGCAGGCCACGGCCAGCCAGCCATATACCCACTCGATTTGCGCGCAGCAAAAGACGAAGACTATCTTGAGCTAGCGGAAATACTTGAAGGTGAGTTTGGCCGTTTAGACGGCCTACTCCACAACGCATCGGTATTGGGCCAACGCACACCCTTATCAAACTATGAATCACGCACCTGGGGCTTGGTGATGCACGTAAACGTGACCGCGCCGTTCATGATGACTCAAGCGTTAATGCCGCTACTAGAAGCATCTTCGGACGCATCGGTAGTTTTCACCAGCTCGGGTGTAGGCACCCAAGGCAAGGCGTATTGGGGCGCTTACGGCGTATCTAAATTTGCCACCGAAGGCATGGCGCAAATTTTGGCAGAAGAAACTGAAAACACCAGTAACATCCGAGTCAACATCATCAACCCCGGCGCCACGCGCACTAACATGCGCGCTCAGGCTTACCCAGGCGAAGACCCTGCCCTTAACCTGACGCCAGAAGACATCATGCCGGTGTACCAGTTCTTAATGGGGTCAGATAGTAAAGGCACTACAGGACAACGTTTTAATGCCCAAGAAATGCCCAAGCCACCGATCAAACCAGAGCCACTGTAATGCGACGATTAACGGGCTTTATAAAGGTCAATTAACGCCAACTTTTGGCTGCGTGCTAGTTTTTTAATGGCTGCCTCCCGCTTGCTGGCGGTGGATCGGTTCTGTTGCGGCTCACGGTAGACTATAGACCGCGCAGGATCACTACGAAAAAATCGCGCGCCTAATTTACCGCCCTTACAGTGCTCATTAAAACGTCGCTCTGGATCGGTGGTAATGCCAGTATACAAACGCCCACCTTGAGTTTGCACAATATACACCCACCAGGGATTTGAATCCGCTTCTGCCACTAAACCATACCTCTTAGGTCTGCTATAATGCGGGCCATTTTAACCTACAGCGTTGATCACACCAAATGCAAGCCATCGAATCTTTATCGGACCTCTTCAAACAGCTACAAGGCCAGTATCGCATCTATGACATGGGTTGTTGTTTGAGCAAGCTCTCTAGCACCGACTTCCAAGCCTTTGAAGCCGGTCAAAAGGCCTACCCACTGCCGTGGTTACGTCACGCTTGGGTGGGTATCTTGTTATGGCCGCAAGCAAAACAACAGGCTCAAGCCACGCCCACCATTTGGTTCTTAAAATTTCCCCTAGACGAACGTGGCCAACTGATTCAAGCCTCGCGAGATGAGTTTCTAAATCAATTATTAGAAACCATCGGCACCAACATGCTGGACCAAGCAGCAGCCAGTGAATGGGCCGAGCAGCTTAAACATAGCAACCTTGCTTTCACCCCCGAACAGGCACGTATGGCAGCCTTTCATGCCCATGCCAGCTTGGTATTGGAGCAGCCCGCATCTTCGTACTATACCGCCGTAAGCCAATACATGCGGTCGAATCAGCTAGACCAAAACTGGCAAAAGCTAGGTTTACAGGGTTTCGCAGACTTTGCTGCCCGCTTAGAAACACACGCCGACTGGCACCAACAAGTGGCTCAACTACCCGCCCCAGTATTGGAGACATTGGCTGTACAACTAGAAAACCAACAGCTCAACCACAAGCTAGCCAGAGCCTTTATCGAACGCGGTCAGTCAAGCAGCGTAGAAGGGGAAAAAGTGACCTGTTTGCGTGCTGTCAGCCAAACCCCTGATGCAGGTTCACGCCAACAATGGCTAGCCCAGCTCATGGCGTCAGACGTTATTACCGGAGTGGAAGTGCTGGCCACCATTACCGGCAAGTGCAGTAATGATTTATTAGACCCGCAATTGATGGCGCTATTTTTACACCAGTGCGCCCATGACCAAGGTGTCTTCAACGGCCTGGTGCAGGAGTTAATGTACCGACCCAAGCTTCGCGGTGTGGTATTAGCAGCCTTTCGCGCGCCTGAACGCAGCCCACAACTCATACAAGCCATTGGTGCGCTCATGGGACAGAACCAAAGCTAGCTTGGGCCAGCACCCATACGGGAGGCTTCGGTTTCAGGCACTAATGAGGCGTGCATCATCTGTTTTAGGCGGGCCAGCAAGCTGGCATCCACATGCACACCTTGATCTAAACAACGTTCGCGCCAACCCAACAAGTCAGCACCGTCGGTGATCATCACCCCATCTATATCAGCTTCGCCCATGGATAACATAAGCTCATTCGCTTCTACACGCTGCTCACGCGGCTGGTATAAACCAAGGGGCTGGCCATCTGCTGCAATTAATACACACCGTTGCGCGCCACTACGATGAGTGAAATACAAGGCATAACACTGCTGCGCTTGAGGCCGATTCAACGGCTGGGTCAGCCAATTCATCACACACGACGAGGCAAAAGCGGCGGCAACCAGATTTTTGACCCGCACCTGTGGTGAACAGCGAGCCAAACCCAAGCCTAGCGCCAATTCAACCTGCACTAATGCCGACTGGCCATGGGCATCAAAGACTAACTCTTGGTCACTAGAAGCAATCAGTTCAGGCGCTTTAATGCTGCTATTCAAAGCATCCAATGCTTGATTTAACAAACCACTGTTGGCCAAACCAAGCTGAAACGCACTCGCCGCCTTAATGCCTGCAGCAAGCTGGTCACCGGGCGCAAAACCCAAACCTTCCACACTACGTTTAACCAAGAGTTTAAGTTCGTTAGCCGATACTTGTATTAATTCAGACATGTGCCTACTCCTGCTCTTCAGATTGCGGGGTTGTAGGCAACACTGGCGCTACAGGAAAGTACCAGTCGTCGTTAAACTCACCCTTGAGGTCGGCCAACACGGGCGCACCTTGGAACATGGTATTACGCACCCAAAGGGCCGATTTAGGGTCAAATTTGCTGACCCCAAAAAAGGCGAGTTTGCAACGCAACAGGTGCATCGGCAAAACGTCTTTGTGCAATAGGTTAGCTCTAATTTCGCCATACTGAGTTTGCGCCATGGTCGCAATGCGCGACACAATACCTAAATGACCTGGATTGAGTAATAAAAACTCCGCCACACTGGCATCAGGCGATTGGTCAATCAAGGCCAACAGGTCATCGTGACACTCTTGTACGGCTTTGGCGATGCCTAAAAACATTTGTAATTCAGCACCCTCATCCACCCCAGTTTTACCCAAACGTGGTTCGATTTTTTGTTGCGAATAATACCAAAATGTTTGATGTGCATCGGCTTGGCTAAAGTCGTAGTCAAACACCCAATCATAACTGTCTTGAATGTTATCGGCTAAGCCTTGCGCCTGCTGTGTAGGGTCATAGGTCAAGCTCTCTTTAATCGCCAGCGAGTCTTCTTTGGCATTAACGATGCCTGGGAATAACTCCATCAACAAGCTCACCAATAATTCTTGAGCTTCCAAGCTATAGTGTTGCTCGGCCCACTCGTGTAATTGACGCCAAGCGGACACTTGCTTGGCATGGCCTGCAAGCCAGTCTGCTAAGTCTTGCGTGTCGAGCAATAACTGAGCGTTATTACGTGTCTGCCATTCATCAAAAGTACTCACCTCGCGCACGTGCTGCATGGCCTGCTTGAGAATGTTTTGTAGCTGTAATACCTTGGCTGCGTCCACTGGTGCCGCTAACACTTCGGCATAGGCTTGTTCACGCTGACCTATCCACTGGCTCATGAGCAATGGATGGTTGATTAGGTACGGCGCCATGCCAAGACCGGTGGAATTGCCAATCCCCAAATAACGCTGCAAGTTAATGTCTAGATCTACGGCATCGGGGTAGGCAGGCTGATGCACTAGGTGATGCAACTGATCCAAACTAAATTGGCGCAACAAGTAACAGACCAACATTTCTGCTGAAAAAGGTCGTGCCAAATCTGGATGATGGCGCGCAATTTTATCCCAATCACAAGCACCAAACTTGCCCGATCCATAGACTGCAGTGGTACGGTACAAGTAGCCTACTTCGGCCAGCTTCTTAGCATCGGGCTGTTGCCCAGTACGTAACTGCGCCAATAACGAATCAAACACACGTGCGCTACGGTTACCACGGGCTAGAGACAAACTTCGCACGTCAATACGCCCCGCTTCTTGTAACGGTACGTTGGCGGCTAAACGCTCCAACCACAGGTCATCGACTTCGCCTTCAACCAGCGTCATGGTCAGGTCCCATTTTTCAGCAATAACACGATCGTTACGCTCTTCAGGGGCCAAGTATTGTGAAAACACCACAAAACTAAGTTGGCTATGGGGCATTTTAATATCAAACACCGCATGACCATAACCATCTTGATCTAGCTCAAACTGACTGTAGCTAATGTCCCACTGGTCCTGCACCATGTGCCGAACCAAGGTCCGCATAAAACTCAAACGGCTCGCAAAACCCGCACCTAAGCGCTCTAAATCCATTGCCTGGGCAGGCGGACGCAAGATAATTTGACTCATACTTATACCTCAAAACAAGCCGCTGGCGGGCACTAACCGTTATAAAAAAACCTATGCTACTGAGGGCCAAAACCCGCAGCACAAAAATCTAACCAGTTACGGCCAATGATTTTTTCAATTTCCACTTCGTTAAAACCTTTATCACGCAAACCCACAACGATATTGGGGAAATCCGCACTGGTTTCAAACCAAGACAAAGACTCAGGCCAAGCCGCATTGCTTGCAGAACCTTCACCATAGTCCATTTGTTTAGTCCAACGCCCATTGCGCATCCACTCTAACACCTCAAGTGGCTGATCGAGGCACAAGTCACTGCCCATACCCACACGATCAATGCCCATAAGGTCTACGGTTTCTGCCACCATGGTGCAAAATTCGTCTAAACGACACTTGGGACCATTTTTAAGATGAAACGGATACATACTAAAACCGAGCAAACCTTCACTTTCAGCCAAGGCAGACAAGACTTTATTAGACTTGTTACGCTTAGCAGGCTCAAAAAAGGTGGGATTGGCATGGCTGATGATGATCGGGCGCTCTGATATTTCAATGGCCTGCAAGGTGCTTTCTTCAGCACTGTGGGACATATCAACAACCATACCTACACGGTTCATTTCTTTAATAACCACCTTACCAAAACGAGAAATACCAGAATCAGTAGCCTCATAACAACCGGCACCTAATAGGCTTTGGTTGTTATAGGTAAGCTGCATAATTTTTACACCTAACTGGTTAAAAATTGCCACCAGGTCAATATCGTCTTCTATAGGAGAGCAGTTTTGGAAACCAAAGATGATGCCCACTTTATTCTGCGCATGGGCCGCTTCAATATCGGCGGCAGTATGCACAGGAACAATAAGGTCACTGTGCATTTCGAACATGCGATTCCAGTGGCCGATGTTGTACAAAGTTTCACGACAAACTTCGTGGTAAGCAATGGTGACATGCACCGCACTCAATCCACCGTCGCGCATTTGTTCAAAAACTTTACGGCTCCAATGGCTGTATTGCAAACCATCGATCATCATCATTTTAGACATATCCTGCTCTCTTTTTACGTATTACTTAGATTGCTTCACTGCGTTCGAAATGACATGGGGCACCTCGCAATAACCCAGCTTAGCCATTGCGAGGCGCTCAGCAACATAGCTCTATTAAAAGGTGTTAGGCCTTCATGTAAGTGGTTTTAACTTCTGTGTAAAACTCTTCTGCGTACTTGCCTTGCTCACGCGAACCAAAGCTAGAGTTTTTACGGCCACCAAATGGCACATGGTAATCAGTGCCAGCAGTTGGCAAGTTGATCATGGCACAACCCGTTTTAGCATTACGCTTAAAGTGAGTCGCATACTTCAAAGAGGTGGTGCAAATACCGCCAGTAAGGCCATACTGAGTGTCATTCAAAGTAGCCAAGGCTTCTTCGTAGTCGGCAACCTTAATCACACACGCTAATGGCGCAAAGGCTTCGTCGCGGTTAATACGCATGTCGTTGGTGGTGTTAGTAAACAATGCTGGGGTCATGAAGTAACCGGTGCTGTCGTCAAACTCGCCGCCACAAACCAAGGTTGCGCCTTCGTCTTGAGCCAACTGGAAGTACTCTTTGTTTTGCGCAAATTGCTTAGCGTCTGCAGCCGGTCCAATGGTCACGCCATCTTCCAACGCGCCGCCAACTTTTAGCTTAACCATACGTTCTTGTACTTTAGCTACAAATTCGTCATGCACACCAGCGGTCACAATCAAACGAGAAGAAGCTGTGCACTTCTGGCCAGTGCCACCAAAAGCTCCTCCCACTGCACAATCTGCGGCGTTGTCTAGGTCGGCGTCGTCTAATACGATCAAGGCGTTCTTACTGCCCATTTCCAATTGAAACTTAACTAAGTTAGTAGCCGCTGCAACTGCAACACGCTTGCCAACAGCCAAAGAACCAGTAAAGGTAATGGCATCAATCTCTGGAGACGTAATAAGCTTCTCGCCTACGCTAGCGCCAGAACCCATGACTAGGTTAAACAAACCGGCTGGAATGTCTTGCTTAGCAATAATTTCGGCCAATAACACAGCACTGGCTGGTGTAAGGTTGGCTGGCTTCCAAATAACCGCGTTACCAAAGGCAAGGGCTGGTGCAATTTTCCAAGACGCTGTAGCCGTTGGGAAGTTCCATGGGCTGATTACAGTCACTACGCCCATAGGCTCGCGACGCACATCAATTTCAATACCTGGACGTGTTGAATCTGCAGTATCGCCCATTTGACGCAACACCTCAGCAGCGTAGTACTGAAAGAACTGACCCGCACGGTATACTTCACCGCGGCCTTCAGCGCGAGGCTTGCCTTCTTCGCTAGAAAGTACTTCGCCAAGCTCGTCACAACGGGCGATCATTTCATCACCAATCGCCTGTAAAACACGCTGCTTGGCTTCTAGGCCAGTCGCCTGCCACTCAACCTGTGCTGTGCGTGCAGCTGCAATGGCGTCATCTACCTGCGCAGCAGAAGCTTGGGCAAACGTACCTACAGATTCACTGTGATTAGACGGATTAATGTTAGTAACGGTAGACTCACCTTCAACCCATTGGCCGGCGATGTAGTTCTTTTGGACTTGGCTCATTTTAGCTCCCATGTTGCCCTGCAGGCATTCATTTGTATTAGTTAACGCCAGCTTACGCTTTTTTATTTGATAATAATAATTAATTAAATGTATAATTTGATTAGTTTAATTAAGATATGGCGCCAATGCTACCAGATATAAAAATAGCCCAAATCAATACCTTTCTCACGGTAGCTCAATGCAAGAACTTCCGCCAAGCTGCGCGCTTGTTACATCGCTCACAACCAGCCGTAAGCTTGGCGATTAAACAACTTGAACAGCTGTTAGGCAGTCCGCTATTCGACCCCCAACGACATGGCGAACTCAGCGCTTTCGGTACCGCGTTTTTGCCCGAAGCCAAAGCCCTCTACAAACACTACCAAGCAACACTTCATAGCGGCCTAAACATGGCCACAGGACAAACGGGCACGATTAAACTCGGTGTTTTGCCCTCTGTTGCAAAAACGGTTTTGACTCAGATCATTCGCTACTTTCTTGACAAACACCCACACGTTCACCTTCAGGTACAAGATGATAACGGTGATAACTTAAGAGATAAGGTACTGGATGGCAGAATTGATTTGGCGATCAGTAGTATTTGGCAAACCGAACCAGACTTAATACATACACCCCTATGTGCCGACCGAGTGGGGCTAGTGGCTCGCAAAGCCCACCCTTGGATGCAACTGGGTAACGATATTGACTGGGCCGCTCTACAAGAGCAGAAACTAATTCGTAACGGCACCACGCCTTTAGTGGAAAATACGCCAGCCCACGGTTTTTTGCTGGCGCCCATGCAAGTCACTAATATGACGTCGTTAGTGGCTATGCTCGAGGCAGGCGCGGGTATTACCACCCTACCGTGGATGGCTTTCCCTAAGGACAGTACGGAGTTAGCTTTTAGACTGATTGAAGAACCACAGATTAAGCGACACATTGCACTATTGCAGTCGCGCCACCATCAACAGATGCCCGCCACTGCAGCTTTAGAGAAGATCATTACAGAAACCTTTGCCCGCCGCGGCAAGCACCTATCAGTTCCTAAGCAAATTATCAGCTAAGTACTGGACTGATAGAAGCTTACGACTCACTCAAGCAGTGACTATAGGCAAACACCCCGGGGGTGCCGCCGGTATGCAAAAACAAGATGCGTTCTGATGGATCAAAATAGCCATGACGCACTAAATCTAACAACCCAGCAAAGGCTTTTCCGGAATAAACGGGATCAAGCAACAGCCCCTCTAAACTCGCGGCCAAACGTAGAGCCTCAACCATTTGCTGCGTAGGCTGACCATAGCCCGCACCATAATATTGGTCAAAACAAATCACATGATCTTCATGCAAGTGAGGTTGTGACAAGCGGTCTTGCACCTCATGCACCAACGCCAATACTTTACCGCATTGTTCTTCGCTAGAGCGGCTCACAGTAATGCCTAATACAGGAATATCCAAGCCAGCCAAGGCCAAACCCGCGAGCAGGCCCGCTTGAGTACCGGCGCTGCCCGTGGCTAACACAATAGCATTAAAATTCACTGCCTGGTCTTGCATTTGTTGCGCTAACTCTAAGCCACATGCCACATAACCCATAGCACCCACGGCATTACTGCCCCCCACTGGCATGATATAAGGCACTTGGCCAGACGCGATCAGAGTTTGAGCACGTAATGCCATCGCCTCGTCTAAATCTTGGCCAGCGGGTAATTGATGAACCCGAGCACCTAACAGTTGGTTGAGTAATAAGTTCCCCGAATGCTGATAGTCCGGTTCGCCCAAACCGTCAACTTGTTCCAAAAACAATTCACAGCCCAAACCTGCCTTTGCTGCTGCAGCGGCCGTTTGACGGGCATGGTTAGATTGTACGCCACCGGCGGTAAGCAAGGTGGTCGCACCTTGTTGTTGTGCCTCGGCTAACAAATATTCTAGCTTACGGGTTTTATTGCCGCCCATTGCCAAACCCGAACAATCATCCCGCTTGACCCACAACTCCGGGCCCTGGTGCATTTGATTGAGTCGAAGCATAGGTTCTAACGGTGTAGGCCAGTGGCCCAGGTCAAGCTTAGCTAACGGTATCTTGTGCATCTAATGACTACTCGCCGTAGGCTAAATTCCGTATTTGCGCACGAACTTGATCTAAGCTGCGATTAGTATCGCGGCGAAAACTATCCACAGAATCCAAGGATTGCTCCACCATAAATACCCGCTCATCCATTTGACTGGCATTTTGCTCCAAGGCTGCGACTAACCTAGCGTTGCTTTCTAGCCTGTTTACCCGAGATGACAAGGCATCGGTTTGATCGGCACTGCTTGCAGACTCCAATAACACAGTCATTTCTACCAGCGCTTGCTCGTGTTGTTGCACCGTCAACTCAGACACAGCCAGCGCTTGCTCGTGTTGTTGCACCGTCAACTCAAACACAGCCAGCGTTTGCTGCTGTTGCTGTATCGTTGATTCTAACCCGGCCACATCTTGAACTTGTTTCTGTATCGTTGATTCTAACCCGGCCACATCTTGAGCTTGCTGCTGTATCGTTGATTCTAACCCGGCCACATCTTGAGCTTGCTGCTGTGCCAATTGCGCGTGACCTAAGCTGGTCTTATTTTGATCCGACAACGCCTTTTCGTGAGTCGACACGGTGCTCAGTACTTGTGCCAACTTATCTTGCAATAACACTAGCTTATGCAGTTGATCCTCTACTTGCTGTACCGCGAGTTGACTCGCATGTGTTACTTTATCCACTTGGGCTTGCTGAGCTTGCAACGCACTTTGCTGTTGCTCAAATAGCTGGCCTTGTGATTGTATCAGCTCTTTATGCTGCTTAACCGTGGCAGTATTATTATCGGTAGCTTTTTGGTTTTCCTTAATCGCTGGGCGGTTAGTTCGATAAGCCACACCCCACAACTTATCGATCTCTGTATCAAGAAACTTATTGCGTTCTTTGGCACGGTTATCAATGAGTTGGACTTGAGTTTGTACTACCGTACCCGACTTGTTGGAGTTAACGTCGGTCGCCACCACCAAGGCTTCTAGTTCGCCAATACGCTTACGGGCATGGTCCAACTCACCCCTTGATACGGTCAATAACAAATCGACGTCGGTTAACTTGTTATAGGCCCAATAGCCCCCTCCCACTACAATCAACAACATCAGCAGCACTAAGCCCCAAAGCACACCACTGGTTTGTCCCACCACTTGTGCCGTATTGCTTGGCTGATCGGCGCGAGACGCAGCGACATGTCGCGTAGGTTGACGTGGGCTGGCTGCTGGGACTGCTTCGTCCCGGCTGGAGCCAGGCGCAGTTTTGGAGCGCTTTGTCGTCGCTTTAATTTCGTCCGAATCGGGCATTAAACTAGGCAAATCACCGAAGTTATCATTTCTGGGCATCTACAAACTATCCATTTAATTGAGAACATATCACATACGCTAAACATAGCACGAACTGGCGCATTTGTTGATACTGAGTTGCTACAGAATCGTTAGCTAAGTAGTATTTCTTGGGTAAATACCAAAATAGGCCTAGTCATTAATTGACAGAGGGCATTTTTTGACTCATAATTGAATTAGTTTTTACTAATATAAAAGGATCTAACATGCTTGAAACATTCCCCTCTCAAGCCCTTTTTGGCGGCATTTTAATCGGCATCAGTGCCGCTTTACTGCTTGCTTTTAATGGTCGTATTGCTGGCATTAGCGGCATTCTCTACAACCTAGTGTTCAACCCACTCAGTAGTGCCGAGCGCGGCTGGCGTATCGCCTTTTTAGTGGGCCTAATGGCCGGCGGTTACTTCATGTTGCCGGTTGAATTTGAGTTACGCCAAGGCTACTCACAATGGTTGCTCATTGCCTCAGGTTTAGCGGTCGGTATTGGTACCCGCATTGGCAACGGCTGCACCAGCGGCCACGGCGTATGCGGCATTGGCCTAATGTCTGGCCGTTCCGTTGTTGCCACCGTAACCTTTATGGCCACCGGCATCATCACTGTTACCATTTTACGCCAGTTTATCGGCTAGGAATTAGACTTATGCAACGTATAATTATCGCTTTAATATCCGGCCTAATCTTTGGTGCAGGCTTGGTTATTTCCGAAATGGTTAACCCCACCAAAGTACAGAATTTCTTAGACCTGTTTGGTAACTGGGACTCTAGCCTCGCTTTTGTTATGGGTGGCGCGGTGGCAGTGACCCTAGTCACTTCTCGCTTCATTCTTAAGCGCAAAACACCTATTTTTGCCGAACGTTTTTACATGGCTGTAAAAACCAGCATCGATGCTCGTTTGATTTTAGGCGCTAGCCTATTTGGTTTAGGGTGGGGTTTGAGTGGTTACTGCCCAGGCCCTGGCTTACTCAACGCCATGATCAACCCAGGGGAAGCCGTGGTATTTTTGCCCGCCTTAATCATCGGCGGTTGGATAGGCCAACGTTACTCCGCATAGGTGAGCCTATGCGGTTAACAAGCCGTCCATACGGCTAATACTACTCATTAAGCCTTTAGTGGTACCGTCTAGGTCCTTAAAGGCTTCTTCGGCCATTGGATAGATGCAGCTCTTAGTAGGCATTTCTCCTTCACGTTCTGCCAAATAACTCAGCCGTGGTATAAAAATCCACTGTAACCATTCCCCAAAACCCATTACATCGCAACAGAATGGCTCGGTACTCAATAACGCATCCTCAGACGGCGCAATATCACTCCACAGGCCTAATGTTTGCAGTTCTAATTGTAAAATGCCGAGTTCTCGAAGAACGTCTTGGTGCAAACTGGCCATGGAAAATAGTACCCTAGGGAAACGGATACTTAGTCTACCTGAGTAAAGGGTAAATGGTTAGCTCATATGGCTGCTATTGGTCCGTCAAACAGTACAGCACGGCGTACGTACCTTATAGAGACCACCAACCCACTGCTGACCAATCACACTAAAACTGGTAGTTAAGCATACTTAAAGTCAAACTGTAGCTGGTTTGTGGCCCGGATGGGCTGTACTGACCAAGCTTACCCGATGCCGTATTACCAAGGTTAAATGACAGCCTTAACTCATCTGTAAACTTGTAATTGACACCCAGACTGTCACTATACGAACCATCGGTTGCGCTATACAAATGTGTTAGAGAGGCGGTAATGCCCGTTTGGTACATATCACTCCAGCGCAAGCTGGACGCCACATACATTTGCCCAGCAAGGTAAGTCTCTACTGTACCGGCAGCCGCCAACGCTAACCATTGGCTAGTATTATTTTGCCAATGGGCTTGGCTGTAGCCCAAGCCATTGTAGTACCACTGGCCGCTAGCGCTAATTTTGTAATCATCGGCGTCGGATAAGGTGTAACTGCCGCCTAAGGTGGCTTGCTGCAACAAGTCTTGGCTGCGATCACTGGCAACGGCGTTAGCATCGAGGGCGTCACTGACCACACCATGATGCAGCACATACTCGCCGTACCATTTACCCCACGGCTCGGGTTGAGCAACGGTCAGGGCGATACTGTTTTGGCCATCGTTTTTAGCCACCAGCCCAACACTGACTTCTGCAGAATCCACTAGCCACTCGCCCTTTAGGGCAACATCGTAGTGGCTCTTTTGATCATCAATAATGTAGACATAGTAATTATTTGTCGTTTGAGGCCAGTGTAGTTTAATCGCATCGGTACCTTTACGGTCGGCTTCAGGGTCTCTGGAGTCTACTCGGTCAGAGCTAATTAAATCTGCAGGGCTGTAATAAACGCCAGCACCCCAATGCAGGGTTTGACGGCCAGTACGGGTGTACACTTTATCTAAAAAACTGGCGTCAACAAAACCCTCTCTTAGGCTTATGCTGGCCTTGTCTTCATTAATATCATAGTCTGTCTTAAGCAGTAGTCGATAAGCAGGCTGAGGTCGAACACCTATGCTTATTACGCCGCCCGCTGTGACCTTAGTTTTAGTTTGGATGGCGCGTGATGCTGCATTAACGATGCTATGTTTTGCTTTTACCGCAAAACTTCCCGTAACGGTCACGGGCTCGCCTGCGGTGAGAAAATCCTGTGCAAGGTCCACTTGATCAATGGTTGACTGCTCAATCAATCCGTCTCCACCAAAAAGGCTGGCATCGTCAAACAGTTCGTCTCCAGCATACGCAGATGCAGCCGTTGTTAGGCCTGTAATCACCACCAATGAAACTGCTGTTTTCATGACTCTTCTCCTCTGCATCATAGCAGCTAACGGTTAACCCGTTCTACATAGGCTTTAGTGAAGGTTGAATCGGACAAAAGTGCTGTGCTCACTTGATCATATATAAACGTGGTTTTATTGCCAATAATCACTTCGTCTACAAAAATACGTTTGGTGGCAACATAAATATCACCTGACTTAGTGAAAGAAGGAAAATACACACTGCGCACCAACTGATCACTAAGGCTATATTCCTGTGTTTTTAGAATGAGGTTAGGTTGTTTTAATACGTACAAGACCTTTTTAGGAAAGGTGACCTCTTCATGTTTAGCTTCTAGGGTGAGCACATACACCGGATACTGGCCAAGTTGGCTATCAACTTGATTCACTACGCTGTAATCATTACCTAGGCTAGATCGTTTAAAATCTGAGTTACGGGCACTAGAGCCGTCAAAACGATCTTTCATGGACTGATGGGAAAACTTGCGACTTTCCGGATCATAAAACCACAACAC
>CBDUDU010000030.1:0-24736 GCA_965366045.1 uncultured Oceanospirillaceae bacterium | reverse complement strand
GATTTCACCACCTTAGGTATTTTGTGCTTAGGTATGGTGGCCTTTGCTATTGGTACCGCTTCTGGTGTGATTATGGCCAAGGTGATGAATAAACTCACTGGTGGCGGCATCAACCCTCTGATTGGCTCGGCTGGCGTGTCTGCGGTGCCTATGGCGGCTCGTGTGTCTAATAAGGTGGGCTTGGAGGCTAATAACCAAAACTTCCTCCTGATGCATGCGATGGGCCCCAACGTGGCCGGCGTTATTGGCTCCGCCGTAGCGGCGGGCATTATGATCAACTATGTTAGCGGCGGTGGTTAAACGCATATGGGTAGGCGCATAAGCGACAGTGATTCCAACGGCAAAAAGCCCTGTTCTTTTTGCCGTACCATGCTCGTGGTGGTGATGTTTGCCGTGGTCACGGTGATGCTCATGGCCTACTCTGGCAAACTCCACTGGCTAGAAGATATTCCCTTTAATAACTTATTTGGTTACCTCATAGCTGGGGCATTTGTGTTGGTCCTAGGTTATCGTTTTTGGGATGAGTATTGGCGACCTAAACAAGACTTCAGTGCCCGTGATGCGAGGCGTGCTGAGCAGGAAAAGAAATTTGATGAGCTGGATGCCATTGAAGCTAAACGTACCACCGAAGAAGCGTTATCCAGTGACATAGAAACTGAGCAAGGACCACTACCCGAGCCAGAAGTCGCAGTTACATTATCAAACGACCAAGAAAATATACCCGACTCAGCCCCTGAGCAATTGGATTTACTGGGTTTTGAGGTTGAGAAAACCCCTAAGTAGCTGCGCTGCAGGCACTATTTCCGACCTTTAAGTTGATGTAACCGTTTGATGGTGGGTACTCCAAACGCCAATGCCTATAGCGACGTGCTAAATAATTTAGCGGGTGCCGTGAGGTTTTTGTTAGCCCATAGCCCTTTGGATTCCAGTGTATCGGCAAACGATAAGCTAATCAGTAAAAACAAGCTAAAGTAAGGCCCTATAGTTTGAGTTAATAACACCATGTCCAAACTTTCATGATTACTTAAGGCAATAATAGAAAGCGGTATAAAGATATACATAAACCAGCCTAAACAAAGAGTCAGGCCAAAGACGATGATACCGGTCAAGCTAGAAAGGGGCCGAACGTGGCTCAAGCGTTGCAATATTATCAGCAAGCCGTACACTAAAAATCCTGCTGCGGCACAGGCTAGAAAAAAAGCCATCATGCCTAAAAAAACTTGCAAATAAATGAGCAAGCTTTGCGATCAGTGATTAAAGCCGGAAAAGTGTGTAACAATTGATTCATGTTAATTAAACTCCCTTCATACTTAAGCCAACCCAACGCTAATGCCAGATAATTCACCTAACTGTATGCAATGCAAACATTTTTCTGTCACCTGGGAAGCGAGCTTTCCCTGTGGGTGTCGGTTGTTTGCTATCAAATCACGCCAACTGCCCATGATCGAAATACTTCGTATTGATGGCCACGCCTGCCGTGGGTAATACGCCTAAGCCGGCGGCCAAAGTGACCAAAAAATAATCAGTCGCGCACTAACATAAAACGAAAAGAGTCTATTTTGGCTTGTTTATTAAAATAGTGACCGCGATAAAAGAATAACGACCAACCCATCGAACGTAACCAAAAATTCGACTCACTGCTCCAGTATACTTCAGGCTCAATGCCAGAAAATACGCGAGTATTAATGGACGGTGATTTGCAATCAGCTTCCACTAAGCTCGTCATTTCGTCTATTTCTGGCACCCGCCAATCATTGTATCCCGCCACCTCTGCATTTTCGGCCCAAGTAAGCGCTTCTGCAAACGGCAATAATAGGGCAGAGCCTTGGCATGCGCCGTCTTCCCACGTTTGTCCGGCCCCACAGCGGTACCAGGTGAGCCCCGTTAACGGATCTGCAATTAAGCCGTTGCCGAGTTGTTGGTAATGGCCATCGGTTTGGTGTGTGGCAAAGTAAGCTTCACATTTGGGTACTTTATCTATGACGGCATGCACGAGGGTGCTGCTGCTCATAATGAGTAAAAAGGAAAGGATTGTCATAAAGCGACCTCATGCGTGGTTGCTACTATCGACCCATTATAGCCTAACTTAATATTCCACATGAACATGCTGCTGTATTGCCTTATAGTTAGTATAAATTGTGTCAATTGCTTTCCAAACAAAAGAGAAGTACCGACGTTCACTGTAGCCAAACCAATCTCGGAATTCTTTCTAGTTGTGGAATATATATGTGTATAGAATTATTGTACGATACTCTTTTGACCATTACCCTAGGAATCAATATTGGCGAGTCTCAACGCAATTGAACTAATCGAAATCCAACAGAGGGCATCAGTAATAGAATTGGCTGGTCTTAATACGTGTGAAGTAATCGATATGCAACAGAAGGCGCTGTTCGGATGTCAGGACGCATCTTGGAAACTGACAGTAATGTATTTTATAGCTGAAGACTATCTCGAGGCATTCTATTGGGTCTTGCGTACAAAGAAAGCGAAGGACGCCGATTTCAAAAAAGTGAAGAAACTAATAAGAGAGTCATTATCCCTAACCGAAAAAAACGAGTGCACCAGCCAGTTTTGATGGCTATGTGGTGAAGTTGTCTGGGATTTACACTTGCTTGCGCGAAAGAGAAATAGTTAAAAAGTTGGTCGCCTTTGGTGCAGCATTCTCAAAACTAATGGCCTCAATGCCAGCATGGGGCCTCAAGGAAACTGTCACCTCCTTTAGGATGCGCCGCTCCTGCGTAACGCTTTTTAATTCAGCTGTAAGGCGTTTGAGCTCGAGTTCTTGAGCTAGGTTAGGTTCATACTCTGGAGCGCTATGGTTGTTGTACCTTGCTCGCCAGTTATCCTCTGCGCAGCTTAGTTAACGGCGTCTTTTAGCGCTTTACCGGCTTTAAAGCTAGGAATGTTAGCAGCAGCAATTTGAATTGGAGCACCTGTTTGAGGGTTACGACCTGTTCTAGCCGATCTGGCTTTTACTGAAAAGCTCCCAAAGCCAACTAGTGCGACAGGTTCGCCATTGCTCAATGTGCCAGTAATAGCGGTAACTAAAGCATTAATTACACGACTGGCTGCTGCATTAGATATTTCAGCCTCAGATGCAGTAACCTGAATTAGTTCAGCCTTATTCATAAGAGATTCCTTTTCATATTTATTTTTAAACACAGAAGTCAAGAATAGTATACAAAGTATTGCAAGGCTACAATAGAATTATCATCAATCATTCGGTTTCAGCTGACCCCCCCCACTTTGCTAGACTCCCACTTGGTGATAATGAACTGTTATAGGAAGAAGGAATTTAACCATTGGTCTAACTGAACTAAAGCGATGAATGCTCAGCATATGGCTTAGACCTGGAAACAGAAGAGTACGACATTGCCAAGGAGGACACTACTGTCACGTTTTGCGTTGCATATGTTATTAGGCCATGATCAACGTAAAAATTAGCCTTAGAGTAAGCTCACTTTGAATCTCAGCAAAAAGCCGATGCACCTCCAGTGGAAGACCACTACATTACTTACGGAACTAAGTCGGTATAACGTGTATAGCCCACATAATTACTTTGTTGAACGTGATTGTGTGGGCTAACTTGCATGACAGGGGTATAATGAGGCACTTAATTAGGCTGGTTACATACGTCACTCAAGGACCTTTTTATGAGCATTATCCGCCAAGCAGACCTTATCGATAGCGTTGCAGATGCGCTGCAGTTTATTTCTTATTACCATCCTCTGGATTTTATTCACGCCGTACACGAAGCCTACTTGCGAGAAGAATCCCAAGCCGCCAAAGACGCCATGGCGCAAATTCTCATCAACTCACGTATGTGTGCTGAAGGTAAGCGCCCTTTATGCCAAGACACGGGCATCGTTAACGTGTTTGTTGAAGTGGGTATGGATGTGCAATGGGATGCTGATCTGAGTTTAGATGAGATGATCAATGAAGGTGTACGACGGGCTTATTTACACCCTGACAATAAATTACGTGCATCAATTCTTGCTGATCCGGCCGGTTCACGTACCAATACCAAAGACAATACTCCAGCGGTTATCCACACCTCCATTGTTAAAGGCAATAAGGTCGATGTGCAGGTTGCGGCTAAAGGTGGCGGCTCAGAAAACAAGAGCAAGATGGTAATGCTCAACCCATCTGACAGTATTGTTGATTGGGTATTAAAGACCGTGCCGACTATGGGCGCTGGTTGGTGCCCACCGGGTATGCTGGGTTTAGGTATTGGTGGTACAGCTGAGAAAGCTGCCCTGATGGCTAAAAAATCCCTTATGGACCCAGTGGATATCCATGAACTCAAGGCTAGAGGCGCAAAAAATCGTGCCGAAGAGCTTCGTTTAGAGCTATTTGAAGGTGTAAATAACTTAGGTATTGGTGCTCAAGGCCTGGGTGGTTTAACCACGGTGTTGGATATTAAAGTATTAGATTACCCTACCCATGCAGCGTCATTGCCAGTGTGTATGATCCCTAACTGTGCCGCTACTCGCCATGCGCACTTTGCCTTAGATGGCTCTGGCCCTAGCTTACAAACGCCGCCGAGCTTAGATGATTACCCCGATATTGCGTGGGATGCAGGCTCTGGCGCTCGTAAAGTTAACTT
Organism: uncultured Oceanospirillaceae bacterium; assembly: GCA_965366045.1. Lineage (GTDB taxonomy): Bacteria > Pseudomonadota > Gammaproteobacteria > Pseudomonadales > Balneatricaceae > Njordibacter. The sequence goes on along the minus strand of CBDUDU010000030.1, from coordinate 20,127 downwards.
AGATATCGTAACACCCGCCGATGTGCTGACTTGGCAGCCCGGCGAAACGCTATTGTTGTCGGGTAAAATGTTGACCGGACGTGATGCAGCCCATAAAAAAATGGTTGAAATGATGGCTCAAGGTGAAGCTTTGCCGGTAGACCTAAAAGGCCGTTTTATTTATTACGTTGGGCCAGTAGACCCAGTGCGAGACGAAGCGGTTGGACCTGCGGGACCCACTACGGCTACCCGTATGGATAAGTTTACCGGCACCATGCTAGAAAAAACGGGTTTGTTAGGCATGATTGGCAAAGCTGAGCGTGGTCAAATAGCCATTGATGCCATAAAGCAGCACCAAGCGGTTTATCTTATGGCGGTGGGTGGTGCTGCTTATTTAGTATCCAAGGCGATTAAAAGTGCCAAAGTGGTGGCTTTTGCCGAAATGGGTATGGAAGCGATTTACGAATTTGACGTAGAAGATATGCCGGTCACGGTGGCGGTAGATGCGGGTGGTACTTCAGTGCATCAAACGGGTCCTGCGCAATGGTACGACATCATTCAAGCCCGTCAGCTGGATTAACGTGTAGCCTTAACGTGTGACCAACCCTTGGCTGTGCAAGTAGGGTAGCATGTGTGGCCTGGCTTCTTTAGTCACGGTTTTGATGATGTGTTGACTAAAGTTAAGCGACGACTTGCCTTGGGTGCGCTGCAAGTAATAGTCACTCAAGGTCTGGTTGTAGCCCGATAGCGTGTCTGCATCAAGGGCTTGATATTGGTCTTGGTGTAGCACGCACGCGATTGGCAAACGCGGTTTTGGACCCGGATTTTGGTCTGGGTACCCTAGACACATACCAAATATGGGACACACTTGTTCTGGCAAATTGAGCAGTTTTGTCACCTCGGCCGGCTGATTTCTTAGGCCGCCAATAAATACCCCACCTAAGCCTTCGCTTTGTGCTGCAAGCATCACATTTTGGGCAAATAGCGCGGTATCAACGGCGCCAATGAGGGTTTGCTCCACAAACCCTGTGGGCATTGCTTGTTGCTCTAATTCACAAATATTGTGGTTCCTGTGCAGGTCTGCACAAAAAACTAAGAACACAGCAGCGCTCTCGACGTAGGCTTGGCCCCCGGCCGCTTGGGCAAGGCTTGCTCTGGTGTTTGGGTTGTTCACTTGAATGACGCTAGTGACTTGCACAAAGCTAGAGCTGGACGCGGCTTGGCCCGAAGCTATACACTTCTCGAGCAGTGCTTGAGGTACGACTTGAGCGGTGAATTTACGGATTGATTGGTGTGCGCGTAGGTGCTCAATAATGTGGTTTTTAGGCATGAGAATGTGGGTATCAATAGCTAAGGTTGTCGATGTTAGCATAACCATGGGGTAGAATGGTGGCCTCAGTAAATTGTATGAAGCTTTAATCCATGCCTCTGTCGGCCCCTAATATATCCATTGCCCCTGATTTGGCCCGCGATTACGGCTTAGAACAAGCCTTAATGTTGGCCGTAGCCACTGAGTTAGTGGGCGCTTGGCATGGCCGTGTTACTGTGCAGGAACAACGTTTGTATGCGCGGGCTCTGTGTTTAAGTCGTCAGCGACAAGCGCAGTTGTTAGCCCAGTTGGCCGCTTTAGGGTTGCTGCAAGTGCAACCTGTTAGCCCTGGCATGGTGACTATTGAATTAAATCTTGTTAACCCTATCGGTGCCAACTCTCCAACCTCTGATGCTCACAGTGTTGTCGCTCAAGTAACCTATGGTCAAGTGGCGCCGGCAGCGCCGAAATCGGCGGCGAGTGTGCCATCGATGGGTGGCTGTGGCGGTTGGGACCGCAACGACGGTGATGAGTTAACACGGTTGTTTGCCGCCAAAGAAGCCCAGCAACAGCATTTATGTCAAATGGACTTAGAATGGCAACCGTCGGCAAATATTGTTAAGATTTTGTTACAACAACATCAAATTAGTGAAGCTTTCGCCCTCGGTATTAAGGACGAATTTGTGGTTTATTACATGGACAAAGGGCGTCGTGAAACGCCCGGTGGCTGGGACCAAAAGTTTTTAAAGTGGGTTAAAAAAGAGCAAGTGCAACAACAAACGGCTCAAGCCCGAGCACAACGACAAACGCAACAACAGACTCAAACATCCAATGAAGAAGTTAGATTCGCTGCTAAAGAACGCCGACGACGTATTACTGCATCCGTCCTCGATATCAAAAATACCGACTGGTAAAGCGGCCACCCAACCACCACCGCAGGCCGATCAAACCACGCGTGCCTTGGTGAATATGTTGTTTGCGCGGTTTATGACCATCTATGGCCACAAGTTTAAGAGCGTGTTTGACGATGACAAAGAAATTATCATTGCCAAACGCGAGTGGGCGTTAAGTTTAGTCGGCTACGGTGAAGATATACTGGTACTGGCTATCGAACAGGCCAAACGGCAATACAGTTGGATGCCATCGATTGCTGAATTTTTGCAATTAATGGACCAATGCCAGCAAGATTTTGGTTTGCTCGCCCCAGAACAGGCTTATGCTGAAGCATGTCGCCATGCGTCGGCGCCGAGTCATCACGCCTGGAGCCACGCCGCGGTGTATCATGCGGGCCGAGCTACGGGCTGGTTTGAACTCAAAAGTTTACCTAGGCAAGCCACGCAACCACGCTTTAATCAACATTATAAGCTATTGTGCCAGCGGGTGTTGGCGGGTGAAAATTTAGACAGCGTTGAGCAGCCTGTGTTGCCTGCGCCTAACAATGACAACCTATTTGAGCTCACCGAGCAATGGGCTCAGGCCATGGGTTTAAGCCCAGAAGCGGGCCAAAGTGCCTTATACTTTTTACACCTGCCCCAAGGTAGTCCATTGCGGCTTAGGTTGCATCTCGTCAGCGCAGAAAAGCATGGTGCATTGAATATTCCTACTGATATCGAGCAATTACGTAAGCAGCTTGATTAATTGCTTTATTTTAGCCTGTTTTGGTCGATAAGAAGACTACAGCACTTTTGTTAATGGGCTTGATGTTAGAGTCGAGCGCGGGTGCTCAGGAGGTTATTTTGAAAGACGAAGTTAAAATGAGTGGTTTTAAAGACTTAAATTAGTTCTTTATAACCGCCAAGGCGCGCAAGTTTTCTTTTTACATTAGTTTTGGTGATGCTGCGGATCAGGCTCTGGCAGACTATCATGTTGATTATAGAGCTCCGTTAATTGAGCCCTAAAGGGCGTGCTTTTACGCTTAAGGTTTGATGTCTTGGTACGTTTGGCCCTAGACCTCGTGTGCACTCGCATAATTTTTTGTTAAAGGTCTGTCTACTATTGATGAAGTGGATGAAGCGGTATTTCAAACGGCTTTAGCTAAATCCAAAGTGGTTCGGTGAAAAAGTTACGTCAAAAGTTGGTGGATTGGATTTAGATACCCGACCTTGCGCCATTGCACAGACGCGTCATTGCGGCGAAGGCCATCTGAGTTGAGATCCTGAACTTCGTCAGGATCACGGTTCAGCAGGGCGATTTAAATATCGGCCAGCTGGCGCAAGTACTTAAACAATTTCTTGGCCGCAGATTTAGCCTTTTCTTCTTGGTTTAAGCTCTGAGCTTGTTTCGTGAGGTGAGAAAGGTGTTGGCGGTCGGCTTCGCTATGCAACTGCATAATCTCTTCTAAGGTTTCGCTATTGCCAGCAATGAGACCATCACGCCAAGTTTCCAATTGATGAAACGCACGGCGATGCTCATCGGTTCCGGAATCTAACACAGCCAGCGCTTTAGCGATGGCTTCTGAGTCTTCATCTCGCATGACTTTACCGATGTACTGTAAGTGTCGACGTTTGGCTTCGTTCTGATTGATGCGAGTGGATTCGTCGAGCGCCACCTTAAGGGTTTCACTCATGGGAATACGTGCGAGTTCGGACGGTTTTAGGTTAAGCAATTTGCCGCCCAAAGCCTGTAACGCTTCCATGGCACGCTTTATCTGGGTGCGGCTAAGCTCTTCTTCTTGAGGGATGTTCTGTTGCAAGGCTTCCAACTCGGCGGCAGCGATGCGGGCTTTTACTTTGCCCATAATAAATTCCTTACGCGTAAAATAATGTGGCCAGGCCTAAAAAGGCACAAAAACCGACCACGTCTGTGATTGTTGTTAAAATTACACCGCCAGCTAAAGCCGGATCGATATTGATGGCTTTGAGTATAATGGGTAACGAGGTGCCACATATGGCGGCGACTACTAAATTGATGACCATGGCGATGGCAATAATCAAACCGATGGTGATGTCGGCAAACCACCAGCTAGCAATGCTGGCCACCACCAGTGCCCATAAAACGCCGTTAATAGTGCCAACAATAATTTCTCGGTTGATCAGGTAACCAATATTGCTGCGCTCTACATGGCCAAGTGCTTGGCCTCGTATCACTAGGGTTAGTGCTTGGCTGCCAGCAATGCCTCCCATGCTCGCAACAATGGGCATAAGAATGGCTAAAGCCACTACTTTCTCTATGGTGTCTTGGAACAAACCGATCATCATAGAGGCAAATAGCGCCGTCAATAAGTTGATGCCGAGCCACACTGCTCGCCGCTTAGAGGTTTTGAGTACAGGCGCAAAGGTGTCTTCGTCGTCGTCTAGGCCGGCCATACGCATGAGCGAGTGGTCGGCTTCTTCGCGAATGACATCGACCACGTCATCAATGGTAATACGGCCTAATAAGCGGCCTTCTTCATTAACCACAGGGGCAGAAACCCAATCGTGGCGCTCAAATAAGTTAGCCACATCCATTTCATCAAGGTGGGCAGGAATCGCTTCACGCTCGGTGTCCATAATGTCCGTCACTAAGGTGTGGGGATCACTAACCAGCATGCTTGTTACGGGTAAGAGGCCAATGTAGCGATCTTTACGGGTCACAACAAACAGGTTATCGGTCATTTCTGGAATGCGGTCATGACGGCGTAGGTAGCGTAACACAGCGTCGACTGTAAGGTCGGGGCGAATGCTCACCACGTCGGTATTCATGAGGCCACCGGCGGTATCTTCTGGGTAGGGTAATACCTGCTCTAGACGGTCACGATCTTGTTGCCCCAAACGATCAAGCACCTCTTGCATCACCTTTTTTGGCAGTTGTTGCAAGATATCAGCAAAGTCGTCGGTGTCTAGGTTTACCGTGGCTTGAAGTAACTCGTCGGTGTTCATTTGATTGACAAATTCGGCTTGAATTTCGTCGCTCAAGTGCTGTAGCACTTCACCTTCGAGCTCGGGGTTAACCAAGTTCCACAATACTTCGCGCTCACGCGGTGGAGAAGATTCTAATAAATGCGCGGTGTGAGCTGGTTTAAGGGTGTGATTAAGCATATGGCGCACTTGAATAAAAGCACCACTGTCTAGGGCGTCGTTGAGTTCCTTAAGACGGGATTCCATTTAACAATTACCCTTATTCGCCTTCGTCGAAAAAATTATTAACCAGCTGTGTAACATCGTCAAAGGCTCGTTGTTCCCCTTCGCCATTCACTTTCAGGTCTAATATGGTGCCTTGAGACGCAGCTAATAGCATCACCGACATGATGCTTTTAGCATCCACCATGCTGCCTTCGCTACCAATTTCTATCTGGCAAGAATGTTTGCCTGTGACGCCTACCAGTTTGCCGGCCGCACGGGCGTGTAAACCGAGTTTGTTGATGATGGTGATTTGTGCGTGGATCATACCTATGGCCTTCAATCGAATGACTCGTACTTTGCAAAAGTAAAGAGGCCATCGTGCAGGGCCTAAACGACCCCATAGCATACCGGTTTTGCGGTATTTATGCGATAGCGATCTGGTACATGGCCTCGGCATCGGTGGCGTTGCGTAACTGCTCGCGGAACTCAGATTGGCCAAACTTGCCGGCTAAGGTGGCTAAAATTTGCAGGTGCTCATCGGTCGCCTCTAGGGGTACTAGCAGTACAAATAGCAGGTCGACCGATTGTTGATCGATGGCATCAAAGTCTATTGGATTGCCAAGGCGCACTAGAGCCCCGGTCACTTGATTACAGCTGGCTAGACGGCAGTGAGGGATGGCAATGCCATCGCCAAAACCAGTACTACCTAGCTTTTCACGACTGATGAGCGCGTTAAATACGTGCTTGCCATCAAAATTTGGCATTTGTTGAGCCAACCATTGGCTAACAGACTCTAAGCTGCGCTTTTTACTGCTGCAGTTTAAGTCGGCGAGAGTGCGTGCTGGGGTGAGGATGTCGCTGATGTTCATGGTATATGTCTTAGCTTAGCCGTTTGCGTTCGTTAGAAGGAGGAATATTCATGCTTTCACGGTATTTGGCAATGGTGCGGCGCGCCACTTTAATGCCTTGTTGGTCGAGCATGTCGGTTAGTTTACTGTCGCTTAGGGGCTTGAGGGTAAGTTCGGCAGCAATGAGTTTTTTAATTAAAGCTCTGATGGCTGTAGAGGAACACTCGCCGCCGTTGGCAGTGGCGACATGGCTGGAAAAAAAGTATTTAAGTTCAAAAATGCCGCGTGGGGTATGCATGTATTTTTGGGTAGTGACACGGGAAATAGTGGACTCATGCATTTCTACATGGTCGGCTACTTCTGCCAGCACCAAAGGTTTCATGGCTTCTTCGCCATACTCCAAAAAGCCTTGTTGGATTTCACAAATGCGGCCAGCCACTTTCAGTAAGGTATCGTTGCGGGTCTCTAAACTCTTAATAAACCAGCGGGCGTCTTGCAAGTGTCTTTTAATGTAGTTTTTGTCGGCACTGTTGGCACTGCTAGTCAAATTGGCATATTGTTGGTTAACACGTATTTTTGGAGCTGAGTCAGGGTGTAATTCGACGCGCCAAACCTTGTTGACTTTGCGCACCATAACATCGGGAATCACGTATTCGGCTTGGCTTGAGGCGATGTTGGCGCCAGGCTCTGGTTGTAACTGAGTAATAAGAAGGATGATTTCTTGCAACTCAGTCACTTTGTAACCAGAGCGTCGGCGTAAGGTATTGTAGTCGTGGCTTCCCAGTAAATCTAAGTGCTTATCAACCACATGTATTGCCCCCTCGCGCCAGGGGGTGTCAGTGGGTAGGTGGCGTAATTGGATCAATAAACACTGCCGTAAATCCTCTGCACCGGCACCTATAGGGTCAAACTGTTGGATCAAGGTGAGTACGGCTTGGGTTTCGCTATCGTCAACGCTGTGGGTGGTGTCTTGATCTTCGGTTTGAGCTAGGTTGTGGTTGATGCCTTGGGTGAGTTGGGGCACGCTTTGGCTTAGGTAACCACGCTCGTCAATGGCATCAATGATGCTGGCACCAATAAATTGGTCAATGTCGCTGAGGCGGCTTAAGTTGAGTTGCCACTCAAGGTGCTCTTTCAAGCTGGGTTCGTGGCTATTATGAGCATCAAAATCAAACTCGTCGGAGGGCCCAGATGCAGGTGTGGTTGAACTTTGGTAAACGTCGTCCCAGGCACTGTCGGTGGCTAATTCAACGGGAATTTGTTCGTTCCAATCAATGTCGGCAACTTGCTCTTCAGAGAGGCGGTCTTCGCTACTCTGATTGGCCGGTTGGTTGTCTTGGTGCTCTATGTCTTGTGGCAGACGTTCATCAGCAATTACTGTGTCTTGTTCGTCTTTAAGTTCGAGCAGTGGGTTGTCGTCGAGGGCTTGTTGAATTTCTTGTTGTAAATCTAGGGTTGAAAGCTGCAGTAAACGAATGGCTTGTTGCAACTGGGGTGTCATCGCCAGTTGCTGATTCATTTTAAGTTGTAGTGTTGCTTTCATAAATCTACGAACTACAGGCTAAAGTCATGGCCCAAGTATACCTCTTTTACTTGTTGATTAGCCAAGATATCCTGGCTGCTGCCATGGGCCAAAATATAACCTTCACTGACAATATAAGCGCGGTCACAAATATCCAGTGTTTCGCGTACGTTATGGTCAGTAATAAGTACGCCAATGCCCTTGTTTTTTAGCTGTTCAATAATCTGCTTAATATCTCTCACAGAAATAGGGTCAACGCCTGCAAACGGTTCGTCGAGCAATATAAACTGAGGTTCGCTGGCTAGGGCGCGCGCTATTTCCACGCGCCGCCGTTCGCCACCCGATAAGCTCATGCCTAAACTATCGCGGATATGGCTAATATTAAACTCTTTAAGCAACAGCTCGACCTTATCTTGACGCTGGTTTTTAGTTAGGTGTTTTTGGGTTTGCAAAATGGCAAGAATGTTTTGGGCCACGCTGAGTTTACGAAACACCGATGCTTCTTGGGGTAAGTAACCAATGCCTTTGCGAGCTCGACCATGCATCGGCTGGTTGGAGATGTCTTCTTGGTTGATGAATATTTGGCCACGGTCGGCCTGCACTAAACCCACGATCATGTAAAAGCAGGTGGTTTTACCGGCACCGTTAGGCCCTAGTAGCCCCACCACCTGACCTGCCTTAATGTGGATGTTAACGTCCTTGACGATAGCTCGCTTGCTATAAGATTTGGCTAAATTGCGGGCTTCTAGGGTGGCCAAAGGTGCACCTTTTGTGGCTGTAGTTGTGGGCATTAGCTGGCCGTTACTTGGTTTTGGGTAAGAAGATCATTTGCACTCGGCCTTCGTTACCGCCAGAGGCCTTCACATTGTCATTAGGGATGTCAAAAATAATGCTTTCGCCACTAAAATGGTTACCTTTTTGGATCAATTTAGCGTTGCCCAATAAGGTCAATAGTTGACCATCAATTTGGTAGTCGATGCTCTGGCCCCAAGCCTCCATCAGGTCACCGGCTTCGCCTTCACTGAGTTGGCGCATGTAAGCCCGACCGTCATGTTTGCCCTCAGTGGCCAACATGGTTTGAATGCCGTTGTCGTCAAAGGTGATTTTTACTGTGGAGGCCTCAATCACCATACTGCCCTGAGTGATGATGACATTGCCGCTGTAAATCGAAAAGCCTTTACCTTCGTTCAACTCTGCCGCATCTGCAGCAATTTGAATGGGTTGTTCGCGGTCGCTGTCCAAGGCAACGGAGGTGGAGCTAGCCAGCAAGATATAGGACACTATGATGGCGCTGGTGATGGACTTAATAAGGTGCATAAAGGTTAGCCTTGTTATTGTTTTTCAATTAAATGGGAGCCTGTCACTTGGCTTAAAAGTTGTAACCGCTGGTCACTGAGTGTGAGGCGCATGCCGGTGCCCGTCAAGTGGCTGTGTTGCGTGCTGATCTGGACTAGACTATCTGATTCGGCGTAGTTGCTCGCGGGCAACAAACGTAAGCTCTGAGTCGATAGGCTTAGCGGCCGCTCTAAATCTGGGCCGTTAGTGACTAAAACATCGTCGCTGAGGTTGATTTGTGCGCCTGAGTCAAGAATCAGACCCTCATCGGCACGGCCAAACCAGGTGCTACCTTGGCCGAGGTAAATGTTAAATCGCGGCTGTATCATGTCAGTGCTATCAAACTCGCGGATGTGGCTAAATCGTTGGGCATGAATGCTGGAGGATAATTGACCTTGAGTATCAAACTGCTGAATGGTGGCATTGGTCAAATAATAATCGGGAATCCAGCTAGCTTTGGAGTCATTATTTTGTTGCTCGGCTTGTTGCCACCACCATAAACTAGTGGCCAAAACTGCCAATGCAGCGAGGTTGAGATAGAGCCAGCGGCTACGTAAAATGGCTGACATTATGAGATTGTTGGCAGGTCAGTGTTGAGGTAGGGCTGCAGGGCCAATTGCCAGCTGCCTTGAGCTTGCATGATCAGGTCGCATACTTCTCTTACGGCGCCTTGACCACCGCTACGCTGGGTAAGGTATTGGCAATGTGTTGCCAAACCGCTCGCTGCGTTGGGTACGGTAATACCTAAACCTACTTTGATAATGGCGGCTAAGTCGGGCCAATCGTCACCCATGTAGGCCATCTGCGCCCAGTCGATTTGCATATTTTGGGTCAGTTCAAACAGCGCCAATAGTTTATCTTCTCTACCTTGTAGCAATAAATCAATGCCTAATTGAGATGCTCTTTGGGCTACAATATTCGAGGTTCTGCCAGTGATAATGGCAACTTTAACACCACTGGCTTGCAACATTTTAATGCCGTGACCATCGAGGCTATTAAAGGCTTTGATCTCTTCGCCTTGATTACCAAAATAGAGTTGGCCATCACTCAAAATGCCATCCACATCGAGCGCTAATAATTGAATGGGTTGGGCGGCGGCCAAAATTTCAGGTGCAATCGCTAGCGTCATGTTAAATGACTCCTGCTCTCAGTAAGTCGTGCATGTTGATGGCGCCGACGGGTTGACTGTTATCATTACAAACGATCAAGGCGTTGATTTTGTGTTGTTCCATTAATTGCAGGGCCTGGGCGGCCAGCATGTCGGCTTGTGCCCGTACAGGCTCAATGGTCATCAGCTCGCCGATGATACATTGGCGTAGATTTTGCTTTTGGTCGAGACTACGGCGTAAATCGCCATCGGTGTATATGCCAGCAAGATGGCCCTGCTGGTCTACTACGGCGGTCATGCCCATGCCTTTTTGAGTCATTTCCATCAGCCCGTCGGCAAAACTCGTATCGACATTCACTTGAGGTAGGCTAGAGCCCGCATGCATGATGTCGCTGACTTTGAGTAATAACTTTCGCCCTAGTGCACCGCCTGGGTGAGAAAATGCAAAGTCGTTGGCGCTAAAACCGCGGGCTTCAAGTAAGGCGATAGCAATGGCATCGCCCATGACTAAAGTGGCTGTGGTGCTAGAGGTGGGCGCAAGGTTGAGGGGGCAGGCTTCGGTGTGTACTTGTACGTTAAGGTGGCTATCTGCTGCCTTGGCTAGGGTCGATTGAGGCGCGCCGGTCATGGCGATAAGCGGCACCCCTAGGCGTTTTAACATAGGTAATAAGGTAACGATTTCTGCTGTGGTGCCGGAGTAGGATAAGGCCAGCACTACGTCCTTTGAGGTAATCATGCCCATGTCGCCATGGCTGGCTTCGCCTGGGTGGACAAAAAATGCGGGGGTGCCGGTACTGGCAAGAGTGGCTGCGATTTTATTGGCAATGTGGCCAGATTTTCCCATGCCTAGCAGTACTACGCGGGCTGAGCAGTCTAGCATCAATTGACAGGCCTGTTCAAAGGCATCATCAATACGCTCCGCTAAGTCGGCGATGGCAGTTTGTTCTAAGTTGATGGTGCGCAAAGCAGATTGAGCAAAACACTCAGTCTGGGGTTGCCTCGGGCGTATAGCCGTGTCGTTGCTCAACAGCTCTCCTAACAAATGTGATCAGGTTATTAAGCGTTAGTATAAAGTAAAAACATATACATAACATAAACTAAAAGCAGTAGGCTGCCCATGGGTCGGGTTATGGTTTGTGATTGCGAGCCACCGCGTCGTGCCCAAAAACCCAGCACCAGAAGAAATAGGGTCAATACCAGCATCAAACCGTAGTCACGCCATACCGCATCGGCAGCGATGGTGACTGGGTTGATGAGCGCAGGTATCGCCATCACCCCAAGTAGGTTGAAAATATTAGAGCCGATGATGTTGCCAAGAGCAATGCCATGTAAGCCCTTGCGGGCACTCATTACAGAGGCTGCTAATTCGGGCAAGCTGGTGCCAATAGCAATAATAGTGAGGCCAATGATTAGGTCGCTAACGCCTAGTGCAGAGGCAATGTATACCGCGCCGCCCACTAAAATTCGAGAGCCTAAGGCCAGTACCGCTAAACCCACCACTAGCCAAACTATACCGGCCTTAAAGCTCAAGTCGGCTAATGGCTCGGTCTGGTCGTCTGGATGGTCTTGTTGATAGCGTTTAAACAAATATAAACACAGCACTAGACCAAGTAATAACAAGGTGCCGTCGAACCGGTCTAGGTAATGGTCCATTAAGATGATGCCTGCACCAATCGTAGCAACCGTTAAAATGGGTAATTCGGTACGTACTAAGTTGCCACGTACGGGCAGGGGCGATACCAGTGCTGTGGCACCTAGCACCAGTGCAATGTTGGCAATGTTGGAGCCGATAGCATTGCCAATGGCAAGCCCAGGGGCGTTGCCTAAGGCCGCCATAGTCGACACCAGCATCTCCGGTGCAGAGGTGCCAAAGGCAACAATGGTGAGGCCGATTAGCATGGGAGACATGCCTAAATGGCCGGCCGTGGCCGCGGCGCCGTCTACAAAGCGGTCGGCGCTCCAAATAAGTAGGCCAAGGCCAATAATGACTGCGGCAATTGCTAATAACATTGGTGTATTCTATAACCTCAAAAAACGAGCCGCAATGAAACCAAGACTGGTGCAAATTTGCAAGTTTCTTTGCACATCTGCTCGGCAATGCTAAACTTGGTGTCAATCTTTAACTGGTGCTGTGCTGGAAGTCGACATATGGCCGTAAATGGCATTATTGAGATACATAACCTGAGTTTTTTTCGCGGCAATCGTGCGATTTTTAAAGACATTGATGTGTCTATTGCGGCCGGAAAGATTACCGCTATTATGGGCCCCAGCGGTACCGGAAAGACCACCTTGTTACAGTTAATCGGTGGTCAACTACAACCGCATTGCGGTGCCGTGCAACTATTTGGTCAGAATATTGCCCAACTCAACCGCAAACAGCTCAACCAGCTGCGTGGTCGAATGGGGGTGTTGTTTCAAAGTGGTGCCTTGTTTACCGACCTAACGGTATTTGAAAACGTCGCCTTCCCGTTACGTGAACACACGCAGTTAAATGACCAGCAATTACACGACCGAGTGCTGTTAAAGCTTGAAGCAGTTGGCCTTAGGGGCGCTCGTGACCTGAGGCCATCGCATTTGTCGGGAGGTATGGCGCGACGTGTTGCTTTGGCGAGAGCAGTGGCATTAGAACCTGAAATAATACTCTATGACGAACCTTTTGCCGGTCAAGATCCCATAGCCATGGCGGTATTACAACGTTTGATTAAAGGCCTCAACGACGAGATGCAGCTCACAAGCGTGTTGGTGTCTCACGATATAGCCGAGGCCTGCGCTATTGCCGATCGGGTCATCTTATTGGGTGAAGGGCGGGTGTTAGCCCATGATACCCCCGAGGCGCTGCAAACCAGTACCGACCCAGCGGTGAGACAATTTATGCACGGCGAAGCTGATGGTGTGATTCCATTTCACTTTCCGGCTCCGCCTTTGGCTGCCGAGTTATTGTGCAGCAATGCCAGTGCAGCAGATAAACAAGGAGGTTTGCTATGATAAACCTTGTGGTGGCCCTAGGCGAACAGTTGTTACAGCGCCTGGCTTTAATGGGGCAGGCGTTGTTAATGTTGGTGCAGTCACTACGGGTATTGCCTGGCAAACATGGACTTTCGCGTTTGACTCAGCAGCTGTACGTGGTGGGCGTTCAGTCGTTAATTATTATGTTGGTTTCGGCCTTGTTTATTGGCATGGTGCTGGGTTTGCAAGGCTATACCTTATTGTCGGCCTATGGTTCGGAGCAAGCTGTAGGGCAAATGGTGGCCTTAACCTTAGTGAGGGAATTGTCGCCAGTGGTGGCAGCTTTATTGTTTGCTGGTCGCGCAGGATCTGCGTTAACTGCCGAAATCGGCTTGATGAAAGCGACAGAACAATTGGCCAGTTTGGAAATGTTTGGGGTAGACCCATTACATCGTATTGTGGCACCAAGATTTTTGGCGGGTTTGATTTGTTTGCCTATATTGGTGGCTATATTTAGTTTGGTGGGTATTTATGGTGGCCACATTGTGGCGGTGGATTGGCTAGGCGTCTACAGCGGGTCATACTGGGGTAACATGCAGCAGGCCGTAGATTTTGGTGAGGACGTCATCAATGGCATGATAAAAGCCTTGGTGTTTGCGTTTGTGGTGAGCTGGATTGCCTTGTATCAGGGGTATTCATGTGTACCGACCTCGCAAGGCATTAGCACTGCAACGACGCGCACAGTGGTGTACTCATCCCTAGCGATTTTGGGTTTCGATTTTATTTTAACAGCGCTAATGTTTGGAGGCGCGTAATGCACAAAAGATGGATAGAAATTAGTGTGGGTTTGATGCTGGTGGCTGGTGTAGCTGCCTTGCTTAGTTTGGCGTTACAAGTCAGTGGTGGACATCTTACCCGCAGTGCCGACCGCTACCCCATTGACGCCTTGTTTGAAAATGCGGCTGGCTTGGCGCCTAAAGCACAGGTTACCTTGGCGGGTGTCACCGTAGGCGAGGTGGTGGCTGTAGTGATTGACCCACAGACGTTAATGGCTAAAGTGCAAATGCAAATCAATGGTGAGGTAAATTACCTATCGATTGACTCAAGTGCCAGCATTTTGACCGCCGGCTTGTTAGGTGAAAAGTATGTTGGCCTCACTGTGGGTGCAGAAGACGAGGTGTTAGAGGCAGGCGATATGATTGAAGATACACAATCGGCGTTGGTGCTAGAAGAGCTGATTGGGCAGTTCTTGCTCAATTTGGGCGACAGCAACTAAGCACAACAATGGCAGTTTAATTCTACAAGTTACAAAGGATGTATCACATGTTTAACCAAGCTAAGCGATTTTTGGTCACTGTGGCGTTAGTGATGTCTGGCTTATCCTACCCGTTGCAAGCGCAGGCCAATGACCCCGAATGGCTCGCTGCAAGTGAGGTGGTGAGCGACAGCACACAAGCGATGATAGAGTTGCTGAAACATGAGCGGGAAGAAGCGATACGAAAAAGCGAAATCACGGGCACTCCAGTGGGTTTGGATGAGCAGGCGTTGCTGGCCCAAATGGCCATTATTTTAGACCCTGTGGTGGATTTTGAAAGTATTGCAAAAGGGGTGATGGCCAAGTTTTACCGACGCGCTAGCTCAGAGCAAATTGAGGCGTTCAATATAAGTTTTAGAACGTCGTTATTAAATACCTACTCGCGGGCAGTAGTGGCCTTTAAAATTAATAATTATGAAGTTCAGCCTAATGTGAGTAGTAGCAGTAAACCGGGACGGCAAAAGGTGTGGGTTAAAGTGTATGCCAATGGCGCTGCCTATAACATTAACTATGCTGTCAAATTACGCCCGCAGGGTTGGAAAGTCACCAACGTCACATTGGATGGCATTAACTTAGGTTTGGCATTTAGGCAGCAGTTTGCAGCCGCTATGGCACAGAATAAAGGTAATATGGATGATGTTATTGCCTTTTGGCTTAATCCTGCCTAGATTCAGGCACCTAACGTTAGCGGTATAGGTGCCATGTTTGCTACAATTACGCCCCATTTAGCCCATGGAGAAGATCGTGGACGCAACACAAGTAAAACACATTATAGAGCAACAATTAAACGGTACCGAAGTGATACCCAGTGGCGAAGGCTGCAGCTTTCAGGTGACGGTAATCGGCGACCTTTTCTCGGGCCTAACGCCAGTGAAAAAACAACAACTGGTATACGGCTGTTTAACCGATCAAATTGCTGACGGCACCATTCATGCCTTAGGCATTAAGGCCTATACCCCCGACCAATGGCAGCGTATCAACGCGCAATAATGCCAGCTTAGACTATAGACAACGGCACAATAAACCCTATGGACAAACTTAGTATTACTGGCGGTAAACGCCTTGATGGCGAAATTAGAATCTCTGGCGCAAAAAATTCGGCCTTGCCTATTTTGGCATCGACCTTGTTGGCGCAAGAACCCGTGACCATCCGCAACTTACCTCATTTACACGATGTCACCACCATGATTGAGTTGTTGGGTCGTATGGGGGTGTCTTTGTTAGTCGGCGATAAGTTGAGTGTCGAGATTGACGCCACCACATTAGAACACTGTGTTGCGCCTTACGATTTAGTAAAAACAATGCGCGCGTCGATCTTGGTATTAGGGCCTTTGCTGTCTCGCTTTGGCGAAGCCGAAGTGTCGTTACCTGGCGGTTGTGCTATTGGCAGTCGCCCAGTCGATTTACATATCCGTGGACTAGAGGCCATGGGTGCAGATATTAGCGTAGAAGATGGTTATATACGAGCTAAGGCAGAACGTTTAAAAGGTGCACATATCTTTTTTGACACGGTGACCGTGACGGGTACCGAAAACTTGCTTATGGCCGCGGTGTTGGCCGACGGCGAAACCGTATTGGATAACGCAGCGCGGGAACCTGAAGTAGTCGATTTGGCACAATGTTTGATTGCCATGGGTGCACAAATTACCGGCCATGGTACCGATACCATACGTATTCAAGGCGTTGAAAAGCTACACGGTTGTACCTACGACGTGTTGCCAGACCGTATTGAAACGGGCACCTACTTAGTAGCTGCAGCGGTGACCGGTGGGCGTATTAAGGTTAAAGACACACGCCCAAATATTTTAGAGGCTGTGTTATCCAAATTGGAAGAGGCTGGAGCTGAAATCCACACCGGTGAAAATTGGATTAGTTTAGATATGCATGGCCAACGGCCTAAAGCTGTGAGCCTGAAAACTGCGCCTTACCCAGCCTTCCCAACCGACATGCAAGCTCAGTTTTCGGCACTCAATGCCATTGCCACGGGTACCGGTCGTATTACTGAAACCATCTTTGAAAACCGCTTTATGCACATTGATGAAATGGCCCGTATGGGTGCGCAAGTAGTGGTTGAAGGTAATACCGTGATACAGCAAGGGGTAGAGCAGCTAAAGGCCGCGCCTGTGATGGCAACGGATCTACGTGCTTCAGCTAGTTTGGTGATTGCCGCTTTGGTGGCCGACGGTGAAACCGTGATTGATCGTATTTACCATATCGATCGGGGTTATGACTGTATTGAAGAAAAAATGGGTGCGCTAGGCGCCATCATCAAACGCGTCGTCTAAGATAGAGAACTAAACACTATGCCTAATAGTCTGACCATTGCATTGTCTAAAGGCCGCATTCTAAAAGAAACCTTGCCGTTGTTTGCTAGTGCCGGCATTGAACCCTTGGAAGACATCTATACCAGCCGTAAATTGGTATTTGAGACTACTCAGCCTGGGGTGCGGTTCCTAGTCATCCGTGCAACGGATGTCCCTACCTATGTGTCATACGGTGCTGCCGATATGGGTGTGGCCGGCAAAGACGTGTTATTGGAACACGGCGGCGCAGGTCTGTATGAGCCGTTGGATTTACAAATTTCTAAATGTCGTTTAATGACCTGTGCGCCGGTAGGGGCAGCACCTGCGGGTAGGCGCCTGCGGGTAGCGTCTAAGTTTGTAAATATTACCAAGCGTTATTTTGCCGAGCAGGGTCAGCAAGTGGACATCATCAAGCTATATGGTGCCATGGAGTTGGCCCCCATCCTTGGATTGGCTGATCAAATTGTGGATATCGTTGATACCGGTAATACTCTGCGGGCCAATGGCCTGGAGCCGCTTAACGAAATTGCTGTAATTAGCAGCCGATTAGTGGTGGGCGAAGCATCGATGAAGCTTAAACATGGCCGTATTGGCCCCTTGATCGAACAGCTTGCCAAGGCCGTTAACGCAGCGCAGGATTGTTGACATGCAGTGGCTTAACGTTAACCGTCTAGATACTCAACAGGCCAACTTTGCGGCCAAATTAAGTCAGTTATTGGCGTGGGAAAGTGTGTCGGATCAGCGGGTTCAAAAAACCGTGGCCGACATCATCGAACGTGTCAAAGCACAAGGCGATACGGCTTTACTGCAGTTCACTAATCAGTTGGACCGCACACCGTTTAAAACCACGGCCGAATTAGAGATTCCACAGCATAAGCTGGAACAAGCCTTGGCTGCGATTAGTGATGCAGAGCGGCAAGCCTTGGAGCAAGCTGCACAACGTATTCGCTCTTACCATGAGCATCAAAAGCAAGATTCATGGCGCTATGTGGAAGCCGATGGCACCTTACTTGGCCAGCAAGTGACAGCCATGGACCGGGTGGGTATTTATGTGCCCGGCGGCAAGGCCAGTTACCCTTCGTCGGTGCTAATGAATGCTATTCCTGCCAAGGTGGCCGGTGTTAAAGAAATTATTATGACGGTGCCATTGCCTAATGGCCGCGTTAACCCCTTGGTCTTGGCTGCCGCTGCTATCGCCGGTGTCGATCGGGTGTTTGCTATTGGTGGCGCGCAGGCCATTGCGGCCTTGGCCCATGGCACACAAATGGTGCCCAAAGTAGACAAGATTGTGGGCCCCGGTAATGTCTATGTGGCGACCGCTAAACGGGCGGTATTTGGAACTTGTGGCATTGATATGATTGCGGGTCCGTCGGAGATTCTAGTGATCTGTGATGGCCAAACCGACCCCGATTGGGTGGCTATGGATTTATTCTCCCAAGCCGAGCACGACGAGCAAGCGCAGTCGATATTGTTGTGCCCAGATAAAGCCTACCTTGATCAGGTTGAGGCCAGCTTTAAAGCATTACTGCCGACCATGGAGCGTAGTAGTATTATCAGAACCTCCATCGAGGAGCGGGGGGCCTTAATTCAAGTTAAGGATATGCAAGAGGCTATTGATCTGGCTAATCGTATTGCCCCAGAACATTTGGAATTGTCGGTGGAAGACCCTGAAGCCATGCTGCCCCACATTCGCCATGCTGGTGCCATTTTTATGGGCCGTCACACGGCCGAAGCCTTAGGAGATTATTGCGCCGGGCCTAACCATGTGTTGCCAACCTCGGGTACTGCACGATTTTCTTCGCCCTTAGGCGTGTACGACTTTCAAAAACGCTCGTCGTTAATTATGTTTTCGCCCGAGGGTGCGAGTGAAATGGGTAAGGTGGCGTCGGTGCTGGCCCGCGGCGAAAGCCTAACAGCCCACGCCCGTTCTGCCGAATATCGCATCTTAGGCCAAGATTAATAACCCGCTTAAGCGCTTGGGTTGGTCGCCACCAAGGTGGCGCGCAACGGCGCTGGGTGGCCTTCCGCTGACAGATTAGGCTCATTGGGGTCTAAGAAGTCAGCTAAAGAGTGAAACGTCATCCATTCGGTGGCTCTTTGCTCATTGGTGCTAGTTTGGTTAACGTCCACGGTGCGCACGTTTTCTAGGCCTAACTTACGTAACATCACTTCTAGGGCCTGAGTGCTGGGTATAAACCACACATTGGACATCTTTGCGTAGCGGCCTTCGGGCACTAAAATGGTGTCAGCAGCGCCAGCTACAACTAAGGTTTCTAAGACTAATTCACCGCCCGGCCGCAAGTAGGACAAGAGTTCCTGAATGTGGTCGATGGGGGATCTACGGTGATATAACACACCTAAGCAGAATACCGTGTCAAAACAACCAAATGCAGGTAAGTGCTCGCTGCGCAACGGCAGCAGGTGCGCACCGTTGGCCGGTAATAGCCTTTGTGCGGCGTGAAATTGATAAAGGAATATTCGCGTGGGATCAATACCAAGAGCAAGGCTGGCGCCGGCCCCCAACATGCGATATAAAAAGTAGCCGTTGCCGGTGCCAATATCCAACACTTTGCGCCCTTCTAAGGGGCTAATGTGGGGTGCTATGCGTTGCCACTTCCAGTCTGAGTGCCACTCAGTGTCAATGTCTACGCCGAGTAAATTCCAGGGTCCTTTGCGCCACGGCATAAATGCCTTTAGCTGCTCGGTGTAGGCCTTTGTGTCAATGGTTAGGCTGGTGGGTTTATTGACCGTAACACTGTTGCTGGTAAAGCTGTATTGTGGGTCACTCAATTGCGGCATGGCATTGAGCGCTGCATCCCATTCGGGGGTCCGGCCGTGTTTCTTTTGTTGGTAAAATTGCTCCAGAGCGATGCGTAGTTGCGGGTGAAAATCGGCCAATTCGGTGTTTTTGGTGTGTTCAAAAAAGGCTTCTAAATCAATGCCCATAGTGATGTTTCTTCTAATTGAGGTTATTTGAAGGCCAGTAAGGCGCAAAAATTAAAACATTGCATACATGTTTCTACACGGCTAAAGCCAGCATCCAGCAAACGTTGCCGATGTTGTTCCAAGGTATTAGGGATCAACACATTTTCTAAGGCAGCGCGCTTTTGGGCAATTTCTAAATCGCTGTAGCCCTGATAGCGTTTAAAATCGTGATACAGGTCCACTTGTAATTGTTGTTCTGCTGGATCATCAAAACAGACTTTTTCGGCCAACAGCAACACCCCACCTGGGCGCATGCCAGCAGCAATATTGGCTAAAATGCTCGGCCGTTCTTGGTCGGCAATAAACTGCAGGGTAAAGTTAAGAATCACCATCGAGGCGTTTTCTATGGGAGTGTCTTGTAGGTCTTGCTGCACAATTTCGTAACTTGCTTGGCTGTGGTCGCGGGCCATATTGTGTTGACAGCGGCTTACCATGGC
>CBDUDU010000029.1:0-24823 GCA_965366045.1 uncultured Oceanospirillaceae bacterium | reverse complement strand
CCTTTAATCACCGATTTAGAACCTAAGGTGCCGATCACTGTGACACCGACAATTGCCATCCAAAACATTTCAGACGGGCCAAATTTGAGTGCTAATTGAGCCAAGGGTGGGGTAAAGAAGATCAACACCAGCACCCCAATGATGCCGCCCACAAACGAACTGATAAAACAAAAGTGAAGCGCTTGAGTCGCCTTGCCTTGTTTAGCCATGGGGTGGCCATCTAGTACCGTGGCAATATTCGCCGGCGCACCTGGAATATTGACTAAAATACCACTAATAGCTCCACCAGCAACTGTAGCGGTATACACAGCACCAAGCAATACCAATCCCGTTGCCGCATCCATTTGAAAGGTAAATGGAATCAACAAAGCCACTGCCATGGTGGGGCTTAAACCTGGCAATGCCCCCAAAATTAATCCTGCCGCTGTAGCGAGAATTAGCACCGTAAGGTTGCTAACACTGAATATGGAACCCATGTAATCTAATATTTCCACGAACTTTAGCCTCTCAAGATGTGCTGCTTACACACCTAAACCGTAATATTTTTTATTGATCTGCTCAGCAAGACGCTCTCGCCAAGTTACATAGATAATATAACTCATATACATGAGTCAAGCTTTTATGTTATTATTATTTTTATCAAAAGGCTAGAATCTGTTACTATTTGACTTACTTAGTTAAATACTGACTATTAAATAAAACATAGGTTTTCAAACAGTTAATGACACAATGGTCCACAAAAAACACCCCTGGCACGCCGTTATATAAGGCCGTAGAAAATTTCTTGCAAGATCAAATAGCAGCCGGCGAATTGGCACCTGGTGATTTAATTCCCTCCGAGCCTCAGCTGGCAGAAAGCCTTTCCGTGAGCACTGGCACCGTCAAAAAAGCCATTGAAAACTTAGTTCACCAAAGCCTTTTATATCGTCACCAAGGCAAAGGCACCTATGTCTCGCGCATAGATTTTAATAACAGCTTATTTCGCTTTTTCTCTTACGGTACCCATTCGGGAAACCCTGTGCGTATACGTAAACACACACCCGTAAGGGAGCTACGAAAAGGCAGTGATAAAATTTGCCAGCGCCTAAAAGTAGAACCCAATACCGATATGGTTTATATCGAACGAGTGGGTTTTCGCGAAGACAAAGCTGTATTGGTGGAAAAGTGCTGGTGGGTTGCAGATTTGGTGCGTGGCCTAGAAAAAGAAGAAGTGCACATTCCTGACTTGCTGTACGCGGTAGTGGTTGATCAATTTAACTTGCCAATTATTCGTTCTGAAGAGTCGCTTACGGCAGAAATAGCCGACCAAGCTACAGCGTCTCGCCTAGGTATCAAGGTTGGTGACCCTTTGGTGGTATTGCACCGCCTCACCTATAGCAAAAACAATCAGCCGGTTGAATTTCGTATAACCAGAGGCCGAGCCGACAGCTTCAGCTACCGCACCGAAATCCGCTAGCCGTCAATCGGCACGACTGTGGTTTGTTTGATGGCCCGTAAACTAAAGTTAGACTTCACTTGTGACACACTGGGCAAGGTGAATATTTTTTCCGTTAAAAATCGATCGTAGGATGCCATATTGGGCATCAATACTCGTAACATATAGTCGGCATCGCCCGTGACCGCATAAAACTGCAACACTTGTGGGTAAGAACCCACAGCATCTTCAAAGGCCTGCGTGGTTTGACCACTGTGCCGCGCTAGGCTCACCATCAAAAACACACACAGCTGGTAACCCACGGCTTCTGGCTGAACTTGGCTATAAGTGCCTTGCAATACGCCATTCTCGGTTAACGCTTTAACCCGTCGCCAACAGGCCGCCGCCGACAAACCCACCAATTCTGCCAACGCCTGATTGGCCATCCTCCCGTCGTTTTGAAGCAGCACTAACAGCTGCCTATCAAATTTATCTAATTCCATAATTACCCAAAAAACGATATTTTATTTTAAAATACAATAATAACAAGAAACATCCTTTCTTATTATCTGTTATTTAAGGCATTAACGAAAGCACCTTTCGTGCCTTAGTGGTTACAATAAAAGCTATTAACACATCATCATTGGCCACCTTATGACACCCACTAACATTGCTTACAGCCTCACCGATCGCTACCTAAAACCAACTGGGCGAGTGTTTTTGACTGGCACTCAAACACTGGTTAAGTTGCCGTTGATGCAGCGCCAAATGGACCAACGAGATGGCATTAACAGTGCCGGCTTCATCAGTGGTTATCGCGGCTCGCCGTTAGGTGGTTATGACCAAGCCCTTTGGCAGGCTAAAGACGTGTTACAAACTGCACAGATCGACTTTCAGGCCGCCATCAACGAGGACTTGGCCGCCACCATGATCCTCGGCACGCAACAAGTTGAAGTGGATGACGACAAAAACGTCGACGGTGTGTTTGGCCTTTGGTATGGCAAAGGCCCAGGCGTAGACCGCGCAGGCGATGCCATTAAACATGGTGCGACCTACGGCAGTTCACCCAATGGTGGTGTGCTGGTCATTGCCGGTGACGACCATGGCTGCGTGTCTTCTAGCATGCCCCATCAATCGGACGTGGCCTTTATGGCGTGGTTCATGCCCACCATTAACCCCGCGACTCTGCAGGAATATTTAGAGTTTGGGTTGTGGGGCATTGCCTTGTCTCGGTACGCCGGTGTATGGACAGGTTTCAAAGCCATTTCTGAAACCGTAGAAAGCGCAGCTTCAGTGGAATTACCTGAGCTACCCGAGTTCAAACAACCCACAGATTACACCCCACCGGCTGGTGGCTTACATTACCGCTGGCCCGACTTGCCGGGCCCGCAGCTAGAAACCCGCATTGAGCACAAGCTAGAGGCAGTGGCCGCTTTTGCTAGAGCCAATCCCATCGACAAACGTATTTATAACCTCAAAGACGCCCGTTTTGGTATCGTCACCACCGGCAAAGCCTATTTAGATTTGTTAGAAGCGTTACGTTTGCTCGACATTGATGAAACCAAAGCCAAACAATTGGGCATTGATATCTATAAAGTGGGTATGGTCTGGCCATTAGAACGCCAAGGTGCCATGGCCTTTGTGCACAACAAACAAGAAGTGTTGGTGGTAGAAGAAAAACGCGGCATTATTGAAAGCCAAATTAAAGAACACATGGCCGAGCCAGACCACCCTGGACGAGTGCTCATCACCGGTAAACAAGATGAAAATGGCGCCCCGCTCATCCCCTATGTGGGCGAACTGACACCGTTAATGCTGGCACAGTTTATTGCCCAGCGCCTCAACCGATTATGGGGCAACTCGGCTGCTGACGGCCTAGATTTTGCACCTCTATTACAGCAGTTAAGTGGTCAATGTAGCCTTGCTAAAGACCCAGGTGGCGTGCGCCGTATGCCTTACTTTTGTTCTGGCTGCCCACACAATTCATCCACCAAGGTACCCGAAGGCAGCCGTGCACAAGCCGGTATAGGCTGTCATTTTATGGCCTCTTGGATGGGTCGCAATACCGAATCACTCATGCAAATGGGTGGCGAAGGGGTTAACTGGATCGCTAAGTCTCGTTATGTTGAGCGTGCGCATGTATTTCAAAACCTCGGCGAAGGCACCTATTTTCACTCTGGGTCGTTGGCGATACGCCAAGCCATCGCTGCCGGCACTAACATCACCTATAAGATTCTCTATAACGATGCCGTCGCCATGACCGGTGGGCAGCCCGTAGACGGCGTGATCAGTGTCAGTGCGATTGCCCAACAGATGCGCGCAGAAGGTGTGCAGCGCATCGCCTTAGTCACCGACAACACCGACGCCTACAAAGACCTTTCTGCTTTTCCAAAAGGCATAAGCCTCCACCACCGCGACGAAATGGACCCACTACAGCGAGAATTACGTGAAGTGGATGGTGTTAGCGTGCTGATTTATGAACAAACCTGCGCCGCCGAAAAACGCCGCCGACGTAAGCGTGGCCTAATGATCGAGCCAACACGGCGCGTCATTATCAACCCTCAGGTGTGCGAAGGCTGTGGTGACTGTTCCACACAATCCAACTGTTTATCGGTCACACCCAAAGCCACCAGCCTAGGTAATAAACGCCAAATCGAGCAATCTAGCTGCAATAAAGATTACTCCTGTGTGGGTGGCTTCTGCCCTAGCTTCGTAAGCATTGTCGGTGGCCAACTGCGTCGTGGCCAAGGGGTGGTTAGCAATGACCAGTGGCGTGCGCAAGTCGCAGCCTTACCCACTGCAAAATTCGCCAGTTTAGAGCAAGTGTATAACCTACTGATTGTGGGTGTAGGGGGTACCGGTGTAGTGACTATTGGCGCCATTGTAACCATGGCTGCCCACATCGAAAACAAAGGCGCTAGCGTTTTGGACTTTATGGGTTTTGCGCAAAAAGGTGGCAGTGTATTGAGCTACCTACGTCTAGCCAATAAACCCAGCGACATTCATCAAGTTAGGATTGATGCAGGCCAGACCGACGCCCTGATTGCCGGTGATTTGATTGTTGCCAGTGCCGAAAAAACACTGACCACACTCAGGCCCAACCATACCCGCGCAGTATTGAACACGGCCCCCATGGTAACGGCTGACGAAGTGCTATACCGCGACGCAGACCCCAAATCCCAACAACGCCAACAGCTACTAGCCGACACCTTGGGCGCCGGCAACCTAGATAGCTTAGACGCCAACCAATTGGCCCGTAACCTATTAGGCGATACGGTATTTTCTAACATGATCATGTTAGGTATGGCGTGGCAAAAAGGCTTAGTGCCAGTCTCGCTAAAGGCTTTATTACAGGCGATCAATCTTAATGGAGTGGCCATAGAGAAAAACCTCGAAGCGTTTAATTGGGGCCGGTTGGCGGGTCACGATATGGATCAAGTGACTGCCTACTTTGAACCCAAATCTAGCCCCCAAGTCAGCTTGAAAGAGCGCATACAAGACTACTCCAAACAGCTTACAGATTATCAAAACCAAGCCTATGCAGACGCCTACTTAGAGCAAGTCAAACGCATTCAACAGGCCGAAAGCAACGTGTCTGTGGCCCAACTACCTCTCACCCAAGCCGTGGCCACTCAGTTATTCCGCCTCATGGCCTATAAAGACGAATACGAAGTTGCGCGTTTATATTCTAACGGTGATTTTGCACAACAAGTAAACGACACTTTTACAGGTGACTATAAGCTTCAATTCCACTTAGCACCGCCCTTGTTAGCGTTCAGAAAAGACGCCCAAGGCCGACCCAAAAAGATTACCTTTGGTTCTTGGATGCTGCCCGTATTTAAGCAATTGGCCAAGTTTAAATTTTTACGTACCACACCATGGGACTTATTTGGGTATCATCCAGACCGCAAACTAGAGCGCCGCTTACTGCAGGATTATCAACAAGCCTTGCCAGCCATCGCAGCCGAGTTAACCAGCGCTAACTACCCCGGTGCTATTAAGTGGGCCAAAGCACCAGATCAAGTCCGTGGATACGGACCTGTGAAAGCTGCGGCCGCTCAGGCGGCAAGTGTGTAGAGCCTGATACCAAAGATGGGCGATCACTATTTCTCTCAAACTGAAAATAAGGTAGTCTCGCTGACTACCAAGGTTACTCAGCTAGATAGGGGTTTTGGCTATGCCACACAGTTTTGAAATCAACCGTTACTGGCAGCAGTTTATTGAATTGGCCTGCACTCGATTCGCTGCCAGCGGCACTAACATTGGTATGGACGTTGCCCCGCTGCTACGCCCCCTTGCCCAAAGTAAAGTTAGCTGGAATCAAACACCCAATACACTGCCATTGAGCAACAGCCTTAATACCATGACCGACGCGAACCTAAGTAGGTCGATGGCAGCGATTGTGCCATGGTTAACGTGGGTGGAACGTGGGGTATTCAGCAATAGCTACGACATTAACCGTGCCTATATAGAGTTGGTAGGACCGCAAGGTGTATTGATACATGACCAATTTCGCTTTGGTATATACTGGCAGCAAGCCCACACACTTTACCCCAAACACCGCCACGATGCCCTTGAGCTGTACCATATTGTGAGTGGTACGGCACTTTGGCAAGCGGGTGAGCAGGCCTTTGAAGCACGACCACCCGGGGCGAGTTTTGAACACTTAGACCGCATCGACCACGCCACACAAACCGTAGGCGAAGACCTCTTGGCGCTTTGGGCTTGGTGTGGCGATTTGAGCTTTGACAACTATTCCATGGATACTTAAGCGTCCAAACGTGCACCACTAAAGGCATCAAACAACACAGCTTTGCTAGTATCTACCTGCAGGCTGATACTGCCTTTAGTTTGTGCATCCACCCCTGCTTCTGGGCTTAGCCTAGCTTGCACTTCCACGCCATTCCACTGGCCAAAAGCAATGGTGTCTGGCCCCATAGGCTCAATCACATCAATCTGCATAGGGAGGCTATGCACCAAGGCCCCCATTACGTGAGGTTTAGGCTCGGTCATCATCTCGGGTCGAATACCAAGAATAACCGTCTCTAAACCGGCATGCCTGAGGATCTCTCCATGGGCAACCTGAAGTTCAAATTTCTCACCTTGACTTTCAATCACGAGTTTGTCATCCAGCACGACACACTCAATGAAATTCATCGGTGGCGATCCCATAAAATCAGCCACAAAACGATTGGCTGGATTATTGTAAATTTCATAAGGAGTACCAAATTGCTGCACTTGCCCATCCTTCATCACGGCAATACGGTCTGCCAAGGTCATAGCCTCTACTTGATCGTGGGTCACATAAACAATAGTGGTGCCCAAGCGTTTATGCAGCTTCTTAATTTCTGTACGCATTTCTACCCGTAACTTAGCATCTAAGTTAGACAGGGGTTCATCAAACAAAAATACTCTTGGGTTGCGCGCTAAAGCCCTGCCCATGGCAACACGTTGGCGCTGCCCGCCTGAAAGGGCACTCGGTTTGCGGTCTAACAAATGTTCAATTTGTAATAGCTGTGACACATCGGCTACGGTTTTCTCTATTTCAGCTTTGGGAACCTTGCGCATTTCGAGGCCAAAGCTGATGTTGCGCGACACGCTCATGGTGGGATAGAGCGCATAGGACTGGAACACCATCGCGATGTCACGTTCCTTGGGGCTTAAGTCTGTGACATTGACACCATCAATAAGAATGTCACCACTGCTCACATCCTCTAACCCAGCAATGCTGTTCATGAGGGTAGATTTACCACAACCAGAGGGCCCCACTAAGATGAGAAACTCACCATCTTTTATGTCTAGATCAATGCCTTTGAGTACTTGAGTATCACCAAAAGATTTAGTGAGTTGTTGTATTTGTATAGAACCCATAGCGGTTTCTTTTCCTTTGTCTTAATCTTTTTATTAGCCTTTTACGGCACCCGCGGTTAAGCCGCGTACAAAATATTTACCGGCAACTAGATACACCACTAGGGTGGGCAAGGCGGCGATCACAGCAGCAGCCATGTCAACGTTATATTCTTTGCCACCCATGGTGGTATTGACTAGGTTATTAAGTGCCACAGTAATGGGCTGCGTGCCCGGCCCCGAATAAACCACCCCAAACAAAAAGTCGTTCCAAATTTGAGTGAATTGCCAAATCACACTCACCACAATGATGGGGGTGGAAAGAGGCAAAAAAACGTGCCTGAAAATTGCAAAAAAACCAGCGCCATCTAATCGAGCTGCGCGCACTAACTCGGTAGGTATGCCCACATAGTAGTTACGGAAGAACAAGGTGGTGAATGCCACACCGTAAATCACATGCACTAGTACCAAACCAGGCACGGTATTCGCCAAACCCAACCAGGCCAATAACATAGCCATGGGTAATAAAATCACCTGAAAGGGAATGAAACAGCCAAACAGTAACGCCCCAAACAGGAAGTTGCTGCCCTTAAAGCGCCATTGAGATAACACATAACCATTAAGTGCTCCAATCACCGTAGAAATAAACACCGCAGGTAAGACAATGCGTATGCTATTCCAAAAATACGGTGCGAGGCCATAGCAGTCACCACCGGTGCAGGCACTGCTCCAGGCTTTAGTCCATGCACTGACATTCAGTGTTTCGGGTAAGGCCAAGATGTTGCCACTGCGAATTTCTTCAATGCCTTTAAACGACGTAGTGAGCATGACATACAAGGGAGCTAAGTAGACCAGTGCAAACAGCACTAAAATAGTAATAAATAGGGCTTTGTAGTGCCGCTGTGAAGTGGATAACGATTTCATGATTTGTTACCTCGCAATTCAGAGTAGAGATAAGGCACAATAATAGCCATCACACCCGCCAGCATCACCATCGCACTGGCCGCACCTAGGCCCATTTGCGCGCGGCTAAAGGCATGGGTATACATAAAGGTGGCAGGGAGATCGGAAGAATAACCAGGGCCTCCACCTGTGAGCGACTGCACTAGGTCAAAGCTCTTAATGGCAATATGGCTAAGGATCACGACCGCACCAAAGAACACAGGTCGCATAACCGGTAAAATAACATGCCAATAGGTACGGAAGGTTGAGGCGCCATCTATTTGCGCAGCTTTGATCAAACTATCGTCAACACCCCGCAAACCGGCCAAGAACATGGCCATAACAAAACCACTGGACTGCCAGACTGCAGCAATAACAATAGTGTAGATAGCCATATCGGGATCTACTAACCAACGAAATTCAAAATCAGTAAAGCCTAGGTCTCGCACCATTTTTTCGATGCCTAAGCCAGGGTTTAAAATCCATTTCCATGCTGTGCCTGTAACAATAAAAGACACCGCCATAGGATAAAGATAGATCGTGCGTAAGGCACCATCATTACGAATATTGCGATCTAATAAAATCGCCAACATGAGGCCCAATAACAAGGCAATAATAATAAACAACAGGGTAAATACAAGTAGGTTATCTAATGCAACGTGCCAGCGTGGGTTAGCAAATAACCGCTCGTACTGTTGCCAACCAACAAAGTCCCACTGGGGTAACATGCGGCTTTTGGTAAAGGACAAGACCGCAGTCCAGCCGATAAACCCATACATACACACCAACATAGCAATGGCGGTGGGAGCCATAATCAGTTTGGGTAATTGTTTTTCGAGATAATCGAACATGAGTTAGCTCAATAAAAATTTAGAAATAGGTCATCGCAAATGTTAACGGCCTGCAGTAATCCATAACCCGTGGTGTAGGATGACTGCAGGCCGTTGGCAATGACAACAAAAGTTGCTTTTACTTAGCAGCAGCAACCGCGGCTACAAGCTGAGCTACACCTTGTTCGGCACTGTCATCGGAGTTAAAGAACTGCGTTGCAGAGTCATAAATGGCACCAGAAATGGCTTCTGAAACGGCCATACCATGGGCGAAACTAGGTACTAGGCTGCCAGAAGCAGAGCTAGAAACAAAGGCGTCCATAGAGTCATGAGCACAAGTGTCAAACTCTGTACGCGCCATGCCTAAACGTGCTGGTATTGAACCTTTGTTAAGGTTAAATACACGTTGGAAATCAGTACTTAAGATTTCTTTCGCCATCACTTTTTGAGCTTTAGTACTTTCGGCATCGCTTTGATTAAAGAAAGCAAATGAGTCTACGTTAAAGGTATATGCGCCAGAAGTGCCTGGTGCTGCTACACAAACATAGTCTGTTCCTGGGTTCATACCAGCAACCTTGAATTCGCCTTTAGCCCAGTCGCCCATAATCTGCATACCGGCTTCACCCTTAATGACCATAGAGGTCGCTAAGTTCCAGTCACGGCCTGGAGAGTTGATGTCAACAAATTGGCGTAATTGACCAAAGGTTTCAAATACTTTTTTGGTGGTTGCGCTGTTAAGGGCATCCATATCTGCTTGAACAAAAGCCTTGTTGTAGTAGTCAGCCCCGCCAACACCTAGAACGACAGCTTCAAATACGGTGGCATCCTGCCATGCTTGACCACCATGGGCTAACGCAATGTAACCCGCGTCCTTTACCTTCTGAGCTTGCACCATAAAGTCATCCCATGTAGTCGGGATAGTGGCTCCAGCTTTGCGGAATACTTCTGGGTTGGCCCACAACCAGTTAACACGATGCACGTTTACTGGTGCAGCTACGTATTCACCTTGGTACTTCATTACGTCGGAAACTACGCCTGGTAAAATCTCATCCCAGTTATTAGCTTGTGCAACGTCATCTATGCTAGACAAGAAACCTAGCTCACCCCATTCTTGAATGGATGGGCCTTTGATTTGGGCTGCTGTAGGTGAATTCCCAGAAATAGCACGGGATTTTAATACCGTCATGGCACTTTCGCCACCACCACCAGCAACGGCAAAATCAACCCAATCAACACCAGATTCAGCCAATTGCTTCTTTAAAAAGGCTACACTAGTGGCTTCACCACCACTGGTCCACCAATGTAAGACTTCTACTTCGCCTGCCTGCGCACTTGGCGCCATAGCCATCATCGTGGCTAGGGCTAGGCCTGTTAATTTAGTTTTCATGTGAGATCCTCGTTAGTTTTATTATCCGGCAGTCACACTCCGGTGTATGGCAGTGTAAGCGCGATAAAGTGTCATAACGTGGAGAAGTGTGACGAAGTGTTACGAAGGGAAATAAACTTCAACCATTAGGCCTCCACCGGCTCGATCTTTCAGCTCTAGCTCGCCGCCATGTAGGTTAGCAATACTACGCGCAATACCCAATCCCAAACCCACGTGGTCACCATTGGGTTTTTGAGTAAGGCGATAGTAAGGTTCAAACACGCGGGCTTTATCGGCGTCGTTTAACCCCGGGCCTGGATCCATAATACGAATCACCGTGCCCTGAGGGTTGCCTTTGGCAACCACGGTTACTGCACGACCGTAGGTAAGTGCATTATCCATGAGGTTGCTAAACATCCGCTGTAAAGCCATGTTGCGGCCATCAACGACCAAACCGGGTTGGATGTCCAATTCAATCGGCAAACCATAAATTTGGTTTTTAGACGCTAAATCCAACAATAGCTGACTCAAATCAATATGCTGAGTATTTTCATGAATGGCATCGTCCTTCATCATCTGCAAGCTGCCCTTGACCATGGTTTCTAGGTTTTCTAAATCACCAATTAGGGCCTCTTTTTGATCGGTATCGGAGATCATTTCTGCACGTAAACGCGCCCGAGTGAGGGGTGTTTTTAAGTCATGAGAAATAGCCGCAAACAGGCGTTCTCGATCACCCATAAATTTTTGAATGCGCCCTACCATGGAATTAAATGCGCGTATGGTGGCAATCATTTCGCTGGAACCTTGCTCGAGCATATGGCGTGGATTGCGGCCCTTGCCAATGGCTTCGGCTTGTCTGGCCAGCAAGCGTAATGGCCGCACCACCCAACGAACCAGCAGCAAGGTTAACAACAATACTGTTAAAGACACCAAGCCAATACTCAACAAACGTTCGGTATTGAGCCAAGTGACACCGGTGAGCATGTGGCCTTCGGGAATCACTGCCGCCAAATAGATCCACTCATTTTCCACCGGCAATTGCACCACTGCCACCGGGCTAGAATCACTAGGCTCCAGTAAGGCAAAGCGCTTCCATTTAGGTGGCAAGTCCACCATTAAATTAGATCCGGAGAGAATCTTTAAATTATCAAAGTCTACAAATTGAATATCCAGCCCTCGGGCTTGTCCCATTTGCGCAACAATACTGCTGCTAAGTTGCTGCCGAACCAATTGAGAAAATTCTGTCTTGGGAATAGTATGTAAAGCGATGTGTTGTTTGTTAACCGAAACAAAAAAACGCGTGCCACCCATGTCGCGTAATTGATCTAGTACGATGTGGCGGTATTGGTCGGGTAGTTTTTTAAAAAACTGAACGGTTTGCCCAATACGCGAGCCCATGGTTTGCGACACTTCAATTAAACGGTTATGTTCGCTGGCTTTGAGTTGCGAAATCCACAACCAAGTTCCAAACACCTGAGCGATAAGAATGCCTACAAATAACACTATGGTGACCCGCGCCATAATGGACTGAGGAATCAGTTTGTATATAAGGTGCTTGGCTAAGCTCATGCCAGCACCAGCACATAACCTTTGCCGCGCACACTTTGTATGCTGTCTTGCGCCACTATATTAAGCTTATTACGCAAGCGACTAATGCTGGTATCGATTGAGCGATCAAACGGCTGTGCATTACGCCCGTGAAGCACCTGACAAATGGCATCACGGCTGAGCACCTCGCCATGGTGTTGATACAGCAAATTTAGTAAATTGAACTCTGCTCCCGTCAACGCTAAGGGCGTGCCCGCAAAACTCACACTACGGGTAAGGGTATCAATCTGTAGTTTTGGGGCATCCTCGCTAGCTGGAGCCACCATGACCTGCACCCGCCGCAACAGCGCTTTAATACGGGCTAGAAGTTCACGGGGATTAAAGGGTTTGCCCATATAATCATCGGCACCGAGTTCCAAACCCAAAATACGGTCCAAATCGTCACTGGCGGCCGTAAGCATAATAACCGGCAAACTGGATGTTTGGCGCAAATTTCGGCACACGTCTAAACCGTCCATGCCGGGTAAACCAATGTCGAGCACCGCAAGTTCAAAGCGGCTCATATCAGCCTGTAAGAAACTCTCGCCGTCGGCAAAGGTTTGCACCTCAAAACCTTGCTGGTTTAGGTATTGGCTGAGCAATTGGAGAATTTCAACGTCGTCGTCAATGAGGGCTAGGGTTTGCATAATGCGATATCGTCTAACTAAGACCTTTGTTTAATAACAGAAGCCGCATTAATATCACGAGAGCAAGGTAATAGGCAAACCTTTAGGCTCTGAGGTGTGTTAGTAATTGCCCTCAATGGGTTCCAACTGTGGCTCCGCACGACCTAAACTTTGTTTACGATTAGCCACATAGGCCTCGAGTTCTTCTCGTCGTTCTGGCGCGATCGGAGGCGGTTCGAACTCTGCCAATATTTTCTGCCAAATTGCTGTGGCTCGCATGGTGGCGTCTTTGGACCCGGCCTCAACCCAGTTTTCATAGTTTTTCCAGTCGCTTAAAAAGGGTTGGTAAAAGGCGCTTTGGTATCGTTCCATGGTATGACTACAACCAAAAAAGTGCCCCCCTGGGCCCACTTCTTCCATGGCTTCAAGACCAATTTCAATTCGGTCAATTTTAAGCGGCTTTAGAATGGCCGTCATGTGTTGCAGCATTTCACAATCCATAATGATTTTTTCGAATGAAGCCACCAAGCCCCCTTCCAACCAACCGGCGGCATGATAAATCAAGTTGCCATGGCCCAAAATGGAGCCCCACAGAGCCATTTGGGTTTCGTACACTGCCTGGCCATCGACGGCATTGGAGGCGTTACACGCACTGGTGCGATATGGCAAGTTGTAGCGCCGCGCCATTTGCCCACTAGCCATGTTGGCCAGACAATTTTCTGGGGTGCCAAAGGCTGGGGCCCCAGAGCGCATGTCCACGTTGGAGGTAAACCCGCCGTAAACCACAGGCGCACCGGCCTTGGTTAACTGCACTAACGCAATACCTAACAAGGCTTCAGCATTTTGTTGGGCTAAAGCGGCAGCCATGGTAGTCGGAGTCATAGCTCCCATTAAGGTAAACGGAGTCACGGTAACGGCCTGGCCCATCTTGGCCATTTGCATGGCCCCATAAGCCATACTGTCGTCCAATTTGCGGGGTGAATTAATGTTGATATTAGTCATGGTGGCGGGAGTCTGGGCCACTTCTTGTAAGCTCATGCCGTTGGCAATGGCATTCATGGCCACGGCGTCTTTTACCCGCCCAGCACCAATGCCTTGGGCAAAAAATACCTTATCGGCTAAAGTCAGGGTGGCGAAGGTGGTGTCTAAGTGTCGTGAATTGGGTGGTAGGTCTGTGGGGGCAACCGCCTGATTGCCAAAAAAATCAATAACGTTGAAATACTGACCAAAACGGATCATGTGCTCATAGTCAGCAAAGTTACCAATGCGGCGACCGTTAACGCAGTCATGCACGTTGGGTGGGCCCGAGGTTAAACCAAATTGAATGATATTGGACCCCACTTGCAACGCATTGGCTGAGTTGCGTGGTGTTAAGGCAAATTGCGCAGGCGCTGTGCTAATGATGTCCATCACCAAAGCTCGGTCCATACGGACAACGCCACCCTCATCAACGTCGGCACCGGCTTGTTTAAACAGGTCTAATGCTTGTTGGCCCATCACCTCAACACCCAACTGTTCTAGGATGTCCATAGAGGCATCATGAATCAACTCAACCTGCTCTGGCTCCAAGGCTGCAATGGGCGCAAAACGGTTGCGTTTAACCTGCCGCTCAAGCTGTGGAATAGCACATGGGTTGAGCGTTTCTGGTGTAACTCTACGGCGGCGGCCAGCGGAACGGCTCATTAATTTTACCTGTGGCCTCGCACTTAGACCGTGATTTTAGGGTTGGTGAACGGCAGGTTAACATCACACTCAGGTCAACAAAGATACTAACTCGACACAAAGCGGACTATACTAACTAAGACAAAGGATTAACTATGCCGCCAAAACACCCAAGCCAGCCAACACGAATTGGGTTTTTCTTAATCGCTCAGTTTTCTATGCTGTCTATGTCGGCGGCCGTTGAACCCTTAAGAATTGCTAACCGATTAAGTAAACAACCCCTGTACGAATGGTTTTTTTACAGTAAAGAGTCACAGCCTGTGCCGGCCAGCAACGGGGTAGAAGTTGCGGCTACTCGCGACATGGCGAACACAGCCGATTTAGATGCCCTCATCGTCGTGGCCGGCATCGACGTACAAAATCACGACGACCCAAGCCTCAACCAATGGCTTAGGCACTTGTCACGCAAGTCCATTACGCTAGGATCTACCTCTACAGGCAGCTTGTTACTGGCGCGGGCTAAATTATT
The DNA here is from genome assembly GCA_965366045.1 of uncultured Oceanospirillaceae bacterium. GTDB lineage: Bacteria > Pseudomonadota > Gammaproteobacteria > Pseudomonadales > Balneatricaceae > Njordibacter. The sequence goes on along the minus strand of CBDUDU010000029.1, from coordinate 10,020 downwards.
ACAACACAGCCCCTGCACCATTCACTGGGAGAACATCGATAGCTTTAGGGAAGAATTCCCCCTACTGGATGTTAGCGGTGAGTTGTTTGAAATGGATGACTGGTTTATGACCTGTTCTGGGGGTTTGTCGGGTCTGGACATGATGCTCCAACTCATCACGCAACAACACGGCCTACAATTAGCCAAGGATGTGGCCGAACAATGTATCCACCCGAGTATTAGAGACGCTCATGCGCACCAGCGCATGGCCACCCAAGGTCGGCTCAGCATCCATCACCCAAACTTAATTAGCGCTGTTGAGTTGATGCAAAGCCACACGGAGGAACCACTGCCATTAGCTCAATTAGCCACACAGGCTGGGTTGTCATTGCGGCAAATGGAGCGTTTATTTAAACACCACTTTGGCCAAAGGCCAGCGCTATATTACCTCGATATACGGCTTAACAAAGCCCAAAGCCTGCTGCAGCAAACCAGCCTTTCCACCTTTGAAATTGCCACCGCGTGTGGCTTCAACTCCACCTCATATTTGGCTAAACGTTACCATTTGAAGTTTGCCATTACGCCCCGCCAAGAACGCCTGAAAATTTCTACAACAACTGATCGAGGCCCTCAATAAGGCGATCCACATCGTCTAAGGTGTTATAATGCACCATGGAAAAACGCGACACTCCAGTATCTAAATCGATACCCAGGGCGTCCAGTAAGCGGGCAGAGTAGAAATGCCCCGAGCCAGCCATAATGCCCATACCACCCAAATCCTGCACCAGCTTTTGCGGTGACTGCCTCTGGGGGAGAATCGATATTGTGGGCGCACGATTGCTTGGCTCAGTGGGCCCGATGATACGCACTTTGGTATGTTGGTGTAGATAACTAAGCAATTTAGCAAGTGTTGTTTGCTCGGCTTGATGTAGCAGATTTCGCACCGCTTGGGCTTGGTAAATAGCGCCTCTGTCACCAACATCGTCGTCAAAATGGTGCTGATACAGTGCATCGAAGTATTGACTCACACCTTTGGCAGCAGCAATTTGGGCATGGTCTGGCCCCGCTGGAGACAAGCGTTTCTCCCGCGCACCGTGATTGAAATAATGGCCCTGGTTAGTCAATAGCGCAGCCATGGCACTACGCACCACCATCAGGCCTTGGTGAGGGCCGTAAACCTTATACAACGACAGCAGATAAACATCTGCGCCCAAGGCGGCAACATCGGGCAGGCCATGGCCGGCATACGAGACGCCATCAACCACTGTTTTCACGCCAGCCTGGCGAGCGAGCTGACAGATTTCTTGCACCGGATTAATTTCACCTAATATATTGGAACAGTGGGGAAATACCAGCAGCTTGGTTTTATCACTAAGCAACGCCTGCAACTTAGACAAGCACAATGAACCGGTTTCTCCTTCGACGGCCCATTCACGCACCACAATGCCATGGGCCTGCAACTTACGCCAAACACCAGAGTTGGCTTCGTGATCTTGGTTGGTGACGATAATCTCGTCACCCGCTTGCAGGAAACCCAAAACGGCATTGGCAAGCACATAAGTATTTTGTGAGGTAGATGGGCCAAAGTAAATTTCCTGCGGCGTAACATTTAAGTAAGGCGCTAAGCCATGATAGCTAGCATCCATCTGCGCACCGGCTTCCTGCGCTGGTGCATGTAAATGATAGGGTTGCACCTTACACCGCTGGTAATATCCATTCATCAGGTCGATGGTCTGGCGACTCACATAGGAGCCACCGGCATTTTCAAACATCACCTGTTGCTGTAGCGATGGCTCAGCAAAGGCCGGAAACTGTTTACGCACAAAATTTATATCAAGTTTCAAGCTAAAACTCCTCGTTTAGGGATAAGGGGTAAGGAATAGACTTATGCTACTTTACTGCTGGCGAAAAGCTTTCGGCGTGACTCCCGTCCATTGAAGGAAGGCGCGCAAAAAAGAATTGGTGTCATCAAACCCTAGTAACAGGGATATCTCTCCATTAGACAGGTTTGACCTGCTTAAATAGTGTCGTGCCAAACCTTCTCTAGTTTGGTTGAGTATTAACTGGAAGCTGGTGGCTTCTGTTGTTAAGCGACGTTGCAGCGTGCGCTTACTAACGGATAGGCTCTTAGCAACTTGGTGCGCCGCGCTTTGGCCCGTTGGAAGCATCTCCAGCAGCACACTTTTGACTCGGTTGGTGAAACTGGCATCCATTTCCAAATCGGTTAAACGGTGGCATAGCTCTGGTTCAAAGAAGCGCCACATACTCTCGCTGGCCGTTAAAAATGGCATGTCCATGCTGGGCGCATCGAAGCTAATGCGATTGCTGGCTCCTTGCCGCAATGAACAACCAAAAAAGTCTTCATAGTCTGCCGCTGGCTGCAGCTCGAACGCTGTTTCCACCAGCACCGGAGTGAGCTGCGTGCGGGTTGCAAGTCGCGCCAGACTAATCAGAAATACCATTTCACCGATTATCATGGACGCAGGCATGACTAGGCCATCCACCTGCTGGACGAAGGTAACACTGGTCTTGTTACTGCCCACATTAACCTGCAATACCAAAGGCCCTACTAGGCACTTGAACTTAGCTAGTCGCGGCAGGGCTATGTGTAGATTGGGGCTGCACAGCGCCGCAAAAAACGGCGCGCTAAACTCCTCCACCGATACCGTTTGACCCAGTTTCATAGCCGCTAGCGGATCATCGGCAAGGGTAATCAAAGCATTCCAGAACCGCAGATACTCCTGCACACTCAGATAAACTGCCGGCTGGTTTAATAGGTTTTCAGGTAATTGTGCCAAGGAGAGTACATCAGTGGTTTGTACACCAAAGTCACTGAGGGTGATACTCCAACCGGCTTCCATTCGGATCTGCGCCATCGTATGGCCTCAGTAATTGATATTCAAAACGCCAACATGAGTTGGCCGCAAGTGGCACCATTAGCATGTATATTGGCGTAATCTGCTAGTGTTAGGCAATAGCGAAGGTGCTAACATATGGCCCAATATCCATATATACAATTTTAGGAGATTGATTATGTCTATGGCAAGCCCGTTAAGCTTTCCTACAGCTGCACCTGAAGGTTATCCGTCATTAACAACCGAGCCGGTATTTGACCCAGGCAAGCATTTAGCTCTGGAAAAACCCGAACAGGTGATTAGCCTAGACCAATTGGGTTATACCCAGGCCGAAATCGACACTTGCCCCACTAGCCTAGGTGTCACCTCCTGCTTTCGCATTCTCAGCCCAGAAGGCGTCGCCTGTTTTCAAGAGGTGGCTAAAGGCCTAGAGCCTTATGCCAAAAGTATAGAACGTATTCCCCGTATGGTACGAGGTGGTGCCTATCAGTCAAAATTTCTACGCGACTTGTGTATGTCGGTGGACGTGACAGATTTTTTATCTGGAATTTGTGACCTACCCCTACTGCCTCATACTATTCCCCACCAGCTGGGGCATTTAAACTACAACCCCACAACCCTAGGCCAGAATATAGACAAGTGGCATGTGGATACGCTGCGCATCGACTATGTGTTGTTCGTTACTGATCAAAATTTGGTTAAAGGTGGAGAGTTTCAATATTTCCAGGGCACCAAACATCAAATGGCCGACCTAGTTGCCGCAGGTCAATCGTTACCTGCTAAACGCATCATTACCCCATCTGTGCCAGGGGCTGGCTACGCAGTACTGCAACAAGGCAACATGGTAGTGCACCGGGCCACAGGCCTAGAAGAAATTGGCAGACGCATCACCATGGTCAATGGCTATGTAAACCGTGATGTTGATGTCCCTGATTACACCCGTTTTGACCAGCTTTACCTGGCCGATCCAAAACACGTTTCAACCAGTGAGTTTGCACGCCACGTGGCGTGGCTAGGCAGCGAAAAACTGAAGGCTCAAATCGACCGAACTGGCTACAGCGAGGACAGAGAAAAGTACGCCCAAGAGCTAGACGCCATTGGTCGTGTATTGTGCAATGCTGCGACAGAAATTCGTAATGCAGGTGCTGATAAAATGGCACACTTTGGCGATGGCTAAGTTGCCCGCTAAAAACGACACAGTCGTACTTGTATAGTTGTAGGCTATTAGCACTTTTCATCACCCAACATTGACAGGCTTCCAAAGGATCTGTTAAAACTTAAAAGGACTTGGAGTAAGCGATTAACTCTGAGTAATTTTTAGTGTGTATTAATCGGCCTGCGACGGTTCACTTCTGGCTATTTAAAATAGTCTAAGCCGTTGTGTTTTGGTGTGAAAAGAGGCCTAGTGTCAGGTCTGTTATTGTGCCTTGTCGATCATAAAAATCATCACCGGAGAATAATAATGATTAAGTCCACTATTGCAGGTCAAGGGATACATCCCGTCGTTGAAATGTATAAAAATGAATATTTGCAAGGCCAACTTTCGCGCCGCGAATTTTTAGTTCGTGCCTCTGCCCTAGGTGCCAGCACCGTTGCAGCATATGGCATGATGGGGTTGGTTGCACCCATGGCGATGGCAGCCACGCCTAGTTCGGGCGGTACCTTGCGCATTCAGCAAGAAGTAAGAGCCATGAAGGATCCTCGTACTTATGATTGGAGCCAAATAGCTAACTTCAGCCGTGGCTGGCTGGAATACCTTGTACGTATAAATCGTGATGGAAGTTTTGAAGGTCAATTACTCGAAAGCTGGTCTGCTAACAATGATGCCACTGTGTATACCCTTAATGTGCGTAAAGGCGTCACTTGGAACAATGGCGAAGCTTTCACTGCCGAAGACGTAGCCCGTAATATAACCGGTTGGTGTGATAAGAGTGTGGAAGGTAATTCCATGGCAGGTCGTATGAACTCATTAATCGATGCCGATACAGGCCAGGCTCGTGCCGGCGCTATTAAAGTCGTAGATAGCCATACCGTAAATTTAACCCTGCTTACACCCGACATTTCAATCATCCCAGGTATGACGGATTACCCCGCAGCCATTGTGCATGCAAGCCATGACAGCGACAAGATGATTAGCAATCCTGTCGGCACGGGACCCTATTTACCAGAAAGCTTAGAAGTCGGTGTTAAAGCCGTGCTCGTACGTAACGAAGCTCACGCTTGGTGGGGCCAAGGCGCTTACGTTGATCGTATTGAATACTTAGACTATGGCACTGACTATGGCTCTATTGTGGCGGGTGCGGAAGCCGACGAATTTGATATGACCTATGATGTGTCTGGTGAGTTCATCGAGATTTTTGACAGTTTAGATTGGACTCAATCAGCAGCTGTGACGGCGGCTACTATTGTTATTCGCCCTAACCAAGAAGCCGAAGTAGATGGCATTAAGCCTTATGCTGACAAACGAGTGCGTCAGGCCTTGGCGATGGCTGTCGACAACAGCATATGTCTAGAGTTAGGTTACTCAAGTCGTGGTACCCCTGCAGAAAACCACCATGTTTGCCCTATTCACCCTGAATATGCCGCTTTACCGGCACAGAAAGTGGACGGTGCCGCAGCTAAGGCCTTGATGGAAGAAGCGGGCATGGGTGACTATGAACATGAGCTCATTTCTATTGACGATGATTGGCGCCGTAATACCACCGATGCTGTAGCTGCGCAATTGCGTGAAGCAGGCATTAAGGTTAAACGCACCATCTTACCGGGCTCTACCTTTTGGAATGACTGGGCTAAATACCCATTCTCGTCTACCAACTGGAATCAACGTCCTTTGGGAGTGCAGGTGTTAGCATTAGCCTACCGCAGTGGTGAGGCATGGAACGAAGCAGGCTTCTCTAATGAAGAGTTTGATAGCTTATTATCCCAAGCTATGGCGATTCCTGACGCCGATGAACGCCGTAAAATCATGGCCAAACTCGAAGCCATTATGCAGGATGAAGGTGTTATTATTCAGCCTTATTGGCGTTCTTTGTATCGTCACAACAAACCAGGCTTATTGAATGCCGAAATGCACCCAGGTTTTGAAATTCACCTGGATAAAATAGGCTGGTCTTAGCCTTTATAAGGGCCACAGACGTGGCCCTCTAAATTCTCTACAGGGCAGGTGTAGCCTGCTCTGTGTTTGTACTTCTCTTCCTTAGTCATGGCAGGACTGCGCATGTGGATATTTATTGTTAAGCGCACCGGCGTAATGGCGTTAACCGCGTTATGCCTCACCTTTTTGGTATTTTTCTTAACCAACTTGCAGCCCAATTTAGAAAAACTAGCCAAGACTCAGGGCACCATGCGCATGTCCGACGAAGCGGTTGATCGTTGGCTGGAACAGCGGGGTTACAAACAGCCACTGTTAGTACGTTATGGTGAATGGCTGGGTGTGCGCCCTGGCTTCTTATTAGTCAAAGACAACGGTAAAGCCTTAGGCCGATGTGTTAAACCAGGCGCCGACCATATCCCCAATTATTGTGGCGTATTACAAGGCGATATGGGTTGGTCGACGGTATTTAAAGACCATGTCTCTAGCATCGTTAGTAAACGCTTGGGTTTAACCGGCTGGCTGATGTTATTTGTAATGCTGGTGATGGTGCCCATGGCGCTCATCATTGGTGTACTGGCGGGTATGCGCGAAGGCTCCCGCACCGACCGCAGTTTATCCACCTTTGCCATTATCACTACCGCCACTCCTGAGTACGTTTCGGGCGTGGTGTTTGTGGTGGTATTCGCTAGCTCAGCGGTGGGATTACGTTGGTTTAAAGGCTCTTCGGCTTCGGCCATGGATGACATTACTATTGCCAACTTTACGCTACCGGTGATCACGATGGCCTTTTATGGCATGGGCTACATTGCCCGTATGACAAGGGCCTCAATGGCCGAAGTGATGACAGCACAATACATTCGAACCGCCCGTTTAAAAGGCGTGAGCTTTGCCAACATTGTACTTAAACACGCGTTACGCAATGCCCTCATCGCACCGTTTACGGTGATTATGCTGCAAATTCCTTGGCTGCTCACAGGTGTTGTGATTGTAGAAACCTTATTTAACTATAAGGGTTTTGGTTGGTTACTTGTGCAAGCCGCGTCGAACAACGACATCGACCTGCTGTTAGCATGCTCCATGGTTGCTGTATTCGTGGTGCTAGTGACACAGCTGATATCTGATATCGGCTATGTTTTCCTTAACCCACGTATTCGCATTAGTTAAGGGGCCGACCATGGAATCGTTATCTTCACTTCAAATAGCCCTCGGCGTCCTGGCTCAACTGCTACCGGTATGGGTGGGCTTAGGAATTACTCTAAGCCTCTCTATGTATTACCGCCCACGCCTTGGTCTATATGGCCACCTATTTGATAGCCGGGTGGGCACTATCGGCTTGATACTAGTGCTGTTTTGGGTGTTAACCGCCCTGTTTGCCGACCTTATTATCACCCACGACCCATTAGCCCAAATTTCGGGCATGAAAAATAAACGCCCAGGTTTCCCGGTGCGCGGGATGGAGGGTGCCTTTTACCTATTGGGCGGCGACAACCTAGCCCGCGACATATTTTCACGGGTGATTATGGGCAGCCGTACGGTGTTATCCATTGCACCTGCAGCCACTATATTTGCCTTTATGGTAGGTATCACCTTGGGTTTACCGGCCGGTTATCGTTCTGGAAGACTCGACACCATCCTGTCTTTCTTGTCTAATTTAGTATTGGCTTTCCCAGTTATTTTGTTGTTTTTCTTATTGGTTACGCCAGAGATTCGCTCGACGGGCGTCCCTATTTACTTGGCTGCGGTGTTGTTTTTATTCCCCATTATTTTGTTTGTGGTGTTGGTTCAATCTCGCTTTTACACCCAGCCCACCAAACGCAACATTTATGTATCCTTGGTATTAGTTATTGGTTTTTGGGCCTATTCTGGCCTCGCGTTTAACATGGATCCGTTGGGTGTGTTTTATATGGAACCCAACTTGCTAAACATCTTTGTGTCGGTGGTATTTGTGAATGCGCCTACGGTATTCCGTATTGTTAGGGGCCTGACGTTAGACATTAAAACCCGTGATTATGTGGCCGCTGCAGAAACCCGTGGCGAAGGCCCTTGGTACATTATGTTGTGGGAAATTCTACCCAACGCACGGGGACCTTTGATTGTTGATTTTTGTTTGCGTATTGGTTACATCACCATATTACTAGGCACCTTAGGTTTCTTTGGCCTTGGCGTAAGCCCAGAAAGTCCGGATTGGGGCATGACCATTAACGAGGGTCGTAAGCTCTTGTCAATATACCCCCATCTCGCCATTCCTCCTGCCCTAGCGTTAATGTCGCTTGTGCTGGGCCTCAACCTGCTGGCCGACGGCCTGCGTGAACAGTCACTTAAAGACTAAGGGAGCAGGATTATGCAACAGTGGGATTACGATGGCCCGATTTTAGAAATAGACAACCTGTCCATTAGCTTTTTTACCCGCCTCGGTGAGATACCCGCAGTGATGGATTTTTCGTGCGTGGTAGAGCAAGGTAAAGCCGTCGGTTTAGTGGGCGAGTCTGGGTGTGGCAAGTCCACCGTAGCCCTTGGGGTCATGCAAGACCTTGGGGTCAACGGTAAGATCGTGGGCGGCAGCATCAAGTTTAAAGGCCGTGAGCTGAACACCATGACCGATGAAGAACTGCGACATTTGCGAGGCTCTGAAATCGCCATGATTTACCAAGAACCCATGGCGTCTCTTAATCCGGCGATGAAAATTGGTAAACAGTTGATGGAAGTGCCCATGATCCATCAACAAAGCTCTGCAGAAGAAGCATGGGAGCTAGCTAGACAAGTGGTCGAAGATGTGCGCTTGCCCGATGCCAAGCGCATCTTAAACAGCTACCCACACCAACTATCCGGCGGCCAACAGCAACGTATTGTTATTGCTATGGCGCTGATGTCCAAACCAGCACTGCTTATTCTTGACGAACCCACCACCGCATTAGACGTCACCGTTGAAGCGGGTATCGTTGATCTAGTCAAAGGTTTAGGTGAAAAATACGGCACCTCCATGCTGTTTATTTCCCATAACTTAGGCTTGATACTAGAAACCTGTGACGACATTTGTGTCATGTACTCCGGTGAGGCGGTAGAGGTTGGGCCCATCGAAAACGTGTTTGACCGCATGCGCCACCCCTATACTCAGGCCTTGTTCCGCTCCATCCCATTACCCGGTGCCGACAAACAAAGCCGGCCCTTAGTCTCCATCCCTGGTAATTTTCCATTGCCCCACGAACGGCCTAGCGGATGTAATTTTGGCCCTCGCTGTAATTATTACGAACAGGGTCGCTGCAACCAGGGCGACATTACCATGCCGGCGTTGGCAGATGATCCAAACCATGCCTCACGTTGCTTAAAAGTCAGTGAAATCGATTGGGGCCACCCGCCGGCCGCTGCGGTCCAAACCCAGTCTAATAAAATCGGCAAACTGGTGCTGAAAGTAGACAACCTTCGTAAGTATTACGAAGTCGCGGCCAGCGCACTATTTGGTGGTGGCGATACCCGTGTGGTCAAAGCCAATGAAAGTATTAGCTTTGAAGCCCATGAGTCTGAAACCTTAGCCATTGTAGGTGAGTCTGGCTGTGGCAAATCCACACTCGCCAAAGTGCTACTAGGCCTAGAAACGGCCTCGGAGGGTAGTGTTAACTTGTTGGGCAAAGACATTCAAAAAACCCTCATTCAGGACCGTGATGTGGATACCGTATCGTCAATTCAAATGGTATTCCAGAATCCATTTGATACCCTTAATCCGTCCATGACCGTAGGCCGCCAAATTGTTCGGGCGTTAGAAGTATTTGGCATTGGTGCCAGTGAAAACGAACGTAATAACAGAATGTTAGAGCTACTTGACCTGGTTAAGTTACCCCGCGAATTTGCCGCCCGTAAACCCCGTCAATTGTCTGGCGGCCAAAAACAACGGGTGGGTATTGCAAGGGCCTTTGCGGGCAACACGCAAGTGATGGTGGCAGATGAGCCGGTGTCGGCGTTGGATGTTTCAGTACAAGCCGCGGTTACCGATTTGTTAATGGAATTGCAACGCGACAACAAAACCACCATGCTGTTTATCAGCCATGACTTATCCATAGTGCGTTATATTGCTGACCGCGTGATGGTGATGTATTT
>CBDUDU010000028.1:0-25078 GCA_965366045.1 uncultured Oceanospirillaceae bacterium | reverse complement strand
GCTTGAGTCGCTTCTAAGTCTTCGCTCAAAAGGACTAACAGGGCTCCACCCTCTTTTGCTGTAGCGCAGGCATCAGACGCATAAAAGCCGCCATCTAAACCTTGGTTAGAAAAGGCGCAATAATCTGGGCCATAGCCTTCAAATTCCCAATTAAAGGCTTGAGCGAAAAAGGCCTTGGTGGCCACTAAGTCTCGTGCTGGGTATTCTACGTAATTGAGTTTTTCTGCTTTTGGCACAAGCGTCTCCAGTATTTGTTATAAGATGGCTGGTTGCTAGGATTTGTTTGAAAACAAGCAGTTCAATTCTGGATCGACTATTTGTTGGGCCGCAAAATTAAAACTTCCTTCTTGGAGCATTTCTCGCGCGGCTTTTCTCACTAATCCAAAGGTGGCACGAGCTAGCGACCCACCAATACTAATCCTTGCTACACCCACGTTTTGCAGTTGCGTCACCGTGACCGGTGTGCCAGCAAGTCCCATTACCACACTAACGGGCCCATCTACTTCGCGTACAAGCGCTGCAATAGTGTCTAAGTCTTTGATGCCCAGTACAAATAAACAATCTGCCCCGGCTTCTCGATAAAGATTAATGCGTTTAACGGATTCCCTAAATGGGTCGGAATGACCTGTAAGGTAACACTCGGCACGCACAGTGAGGGCAATGGGATAATCAACGGTTTTACAGGCTTCTTTAGCCGCTTTAACGCGTTCAACTGCATAACTTAGATCGTATAAAGGTTTTGTATTATCTTTGTTATAGTCTTCGATACTAGCCCCCCACTACGCCCGTTTCAATGATGCGCTACCAGAGCACTTGCGCGCAAATGATTGTATTGCCCAAGAGAAATCAGCACACGGTGCCACCCTACTCGCCCGTTAAGTTTTCCGCTTTGCTCTCTTTGAGTAACTCATGACAATTACCCATACCGAGTTCAATAACCTTAGCACTGGCTAGATCAATTTTAAGGTAATAGCGGGTATCTCTGTCTGGTTCTGATAGATGTATTAAGACCATGTACTTTGCCTTTAGGCCCCGGGTTAGCCCGGCATTTGTACCAGTTCAGACACTTCTAAGGTACCGCCGATGTCTAGGAATGGACATGCCTTGGTGATTTCTACAGCAGCTTCAATAGAGTCTACTTCAATGATGGTGAACCCAGACATTTTAGTGCCCGTATTTGTAGCAACGCTGCCATCTGGAGACACTTGATGCGTATCTTTTAACGGATTCATTGCACTAACAACCGTATCACCCAATTGCTTAATCCACTGCATGTATTTAGCAAAGTGAGCGCGGCCCTCTTCTGGTGTTGCTGGTTGGTTGCCGCCTAAATAGGTAATGATAAATTGTGTCATGGGTCTAAACTCTCGTGATAGGAAATTGAGATAAGTCTAGCAGATAGCCGTATTAAGTGTGTATCGAGGGGTGCTACACTGACTCAATGCAGAAAAAATTACTCATTGTTGCTCACCAACCCTCCCCTAACACAAAAAAAATAGTAGATGCTTGTGTTACCGGTACCACCGCCGCTGGATCTGACGAGGTCAGCGTGTGTGTTGTGGCCCCTTTGGAATGTAAGCCAAGCCAAGTATTGGATGCTGACGCGGTGGTCATCATGACCACAGAAAACCTGGGTTATATGGCTGGGGCTACTAAGGATTTTTTTGATCGAGTTTATTACCCCGTCTTAGAGCTCAAACAAGGTATGCCTTATGCCGTAGTGATTCGAGCAGGGTTAGATGGCACGGGAACACAGCGTGCTATTGAGTCGATATGCAGAGGATTACACTGGAACTTGGCTCAACCCGTGTTGGTTTGCAAAGGCGACTGGCAGGAAAGTTTTGAAGATCAATGCAATGAACTAGGCCAATATATGACAGCAGGCTTGGAATTAGGTTTGCTTTAGTTGACCCTAACGCCTCAAACAGCGACGCACTTGCGCGTCATCTGCAAGATGCACCGAAAGTACCTAGTTAATTGCTTTTTTATGCTTCATCTTCACTGAACTTTAGTCGCCTTTCGCTACGCCATACTCTAATGATTTGTGCTACTAAGCTGCCGCGTAAATAGACCACAAGAATTTACGCAAAAGCAGCTTCTAATTTAGAGGCATTAAAAAGCCCGCTGTGCGGGCTTTTTGGGTTATTTCACTGGGTCCGGAAGGACAAAACCTATGGCATTCCGAGCGTAGCCGAGGGACCTAAGGTCTTTCGGCTACGCTCAAGATGACTCGGGCAAATTAAAGCACTTGATCTAAAGCCTCATCCAAAGAAGCTACAGAACGCTCTACGTTGTGTAGCTTATCTAGGCCAAATAGGCCCAAACGGAAGGTACGGAACCCTTCTGGCTCGTCGCACATAAGCGGCACACCCGCTGCAATTTGCATGCCTAGGGCTACAAACTTGCTGCCGTTTTGAATGGCTGCATCTTCGGTGTAACTTACCACTACGCCTGGTGCGCCAAAACCTTCGGCAGCAACACTCTTAATACCTTTCGAAGCAAGCAATGCACGTACGGCGTCGCCTAGTTCTTGCTGCTCGGCTTTTACCTTGTCAAAACCATAGGCTTCTGTTTCGCGCATTACGTCAGCAAAACCAGCGATTGAATCAGTAGGCATAGTAGCGTGGTAGGCATGGCCGCCGTTTTCGTAGGCTGCCATGATGTCGCGCCATTTTTTAAGGTCACAAGCAAAACTAGTGCTGGTAGACGCTTCTAGAGCGGCAACGCCCTGATCGCCCATCATCACAAGGCCACAACATGGTGAACCACTCCAGCCTTTCTGTGGTGCGCTTACAAGCACGTCTACGCCCATGGCTTTCATATCTACCCATAAACAACCAGACGCAATACAGTCCAATACAAAGATACCACCAACGGCGTGTACGGCGTCGGTGACTGCTTTGATATAGTCGTTTGGCAAAATCATGCCAGAAGAGGTTTCTACGTGTGGAGCAAATACAACTGCTGGCTTTTCGCTAGCGATGGTCGCTACCACTTCTTCGATAGCAGCAGGAGCAAAGGCTTCTTGATCGCCGGCTTGCGCTTGACGCGCTTTAAGCACGGTAGAGCTAGACGAGATGCTGCCCATGTCTAAAATTTGGGTCCAACGGAAGCTAAAGAACCCGTTACGGATAACTAGGGTCTTTTTACCGGTAGCAAACTGACGTGCTACAGCTTCCATACCAAAGGTACCAGAACCAGGCACAATAGCCACTTGCTCGGCAGCGTAAACGCTCTTTAGGGTGCTGGAAATGTAACGCATGTCGCCTTGGAAAGACTGGGACATGTGGTTAAGGGCACGGTCTGTGTAAACTACTGAGTATTCTAACAATCCATCTGGATCTACATTGGGTAATAAGCCAGCCATGAGGCCTCCTAATTATATTTTATCGTGGTCGGATCTTGGCATGGAAACCAAGGCCCGTAAATAAAAAAAGACCAGCAATAGTCGCTATTACTGGCCTCTATTACGGCGTCAGATCCTGACCTGCGTCAGGATCATGTGCTCTCCCGTCATGCCGGCGAAGGCCGGAATCTAACGTAACGTCTCAGCCGAATGGACCAAGAATTCGGTAAGGGATTTAGCGAAACCACGCATTACCCAAACTTCAAACTGTGGCTGGCCATCAACATCGTTGTTGCGAATAACACTAACACCAATGTGGTTGATATGACTGTGTTGAACTTCACCAATGGCAAACTGACCTTCGCTGATGTCTAGTGGTAAACCACGGGCCAATAAGGCACGTGCGTCTTCACCTGTAATCAACAATTGCGTCTTACCATAAGTTTGATCCGTTGCGTATACGCCATCGCCATCGGTTAGGTCTGAGCGACTTGTGGTTAGCAAGTAGCGGTCACGACCGCCCCATACTAAGCGCTCGTCGCCCTGCACGGTCACTTGACCTTGTGCAGGCACAGCCATACCAGCAATAGTAGCTACTTTTGCGTCTACGTTTTCGCAGCCTTCGAGCTGCCACATTTGTGTGGCAGTAACGTCGATGGATACTGCGGCGAAAGTTTGTGGCATTTCAAAATGCCCGTTTAATGCACCAGCCATTAGCCTTTCACCCTATCGTTAGTTGGATCAACAAAGTGGTTGCTTACAACTTCCACTTCAACATTTTTACCTTTCACTGGGTAAGCTGCATAAATGCGCTCACCAATACGGTCTTTACCACCACGCAGGAAACCTAGTGCGATAAAGTTGCCAAGTTCTGGACTATAGGTCATAGAACTTACCCAACCTTGCTTATCCGCACCGGCTGTAGCGTTAGCCTCAGTCACTAAGATAGAGCCAGTCGAGATTGGAGTGCGCGGATCAACCGACTTCAAACCAACCAACTGCGGACGATTTGGGTGCACCATACCTTCACGCTCTTTCAAGTTCTTACCTACAAACCACTTCTTCTTAGAAGCCATACCGTCCATATGTACGTCGCCTAAGGTCACACGACCGTCTAGCTCTGCACCCGTTACGTGGCCTTTCTCAATACGCAATGCGCCAAGAGTTTCCAAACCGTAAGGGACAATATCGTAGGCCTGACCCGCATCAACAACTGTTTGCCAGATGTCGGTTGCATGCTCAGAAGTTGCATACACTTCGTAGGCCATTTCGCCCGAGAAGCTGATACGCAAGATGACTAACTTAGCACCGTTATGCTCAGCATGAACCACACCCATGAATGGGAAGGCTTCATTGCTAAAGTCTACCGATGGGAAAGCTGCAGACAAAGTTGCACGTGAATCAGGACCGGCAACTGCCATGGCACCCCAACGTTCACTCACAGAGCTCACACGTACTTTTAGTTCTGGCCAATCAATTTCTAAACAACGCTCTAAGTAAGCCATTACTGGGCCAGCTTTGGCCGTAGTAGTAGTCATGAAGAAACGGTCTTCAGCAAAGCGAGACGTGGTGCCGTCATCATAAACGATGCCGTCTTCACGTAGCATTACGCCATAGCGCGCCTTGCCTATTTTTAGGGTACTAAACATGTTGATGTAAACACGATCGAGGAACTCGGCTGCATCTGGACCAACAATTTCAATTTTACCTAAAGAAGTAACATCACAGATGCCCACTTTTTGACGTACATGAGCGGTTTCACGCTCGTATGCATCATCAATAGTCTCACTCGCTTGTGGATAATACTGTGGACGCATGTACATACCCGCTTGCACGAATACTGCACCGGCTTTTTCATGCCATTCTTGCATCGGTGTACGACGCACAGGCTTAAAGTGTTTACCAATTTCGCGGCCCGCAAAACCACCCATAGACACAGGAGC
Organism: uncultured Oceanospirillaceae bacterium; assembly: GCA_965366045.1. Taxonomy (GTDB): domain Bacteria; phylum Pseudomonadota; class Gammaproteobacteria; order Pseudomonadales; family Balneatricaceae; genus Njordibacter. Next base: position 19,789 of record CBDUDU010000028.1, on the reverse strand, counting down.
AATGGGTGCACGGAAACGTGTCGTACCGGCTTCGGCAATACTCACACCGCGACACTGAGCCATGATAGCCAGCGCATTAACGTTAGAGGTACGACCTTGGTCGTTGGCCATGCCTAGTGTGGTGTAACGTTTAAGGTGCTCTACCGACACAAAACCTTCACTGTGAGACTGCACCACGTCTGCAGCAGTAACGTCGTGCTGAATATCAACCAACTGCTTACCTTTAGCAGGCACGCACCATAATGGAACAATGTTGGTTGCGCCGTCACGATCTTGTGGTGGTGCGGTTACAGAACCCGCAGTAGCACCCAATTCCTCACATGCAGCCTTAGCAGCATCTATGGCTTGGGAAACACCGGCTAGTAAACCATTTTCGCCTTCAGCTGCACCTACAGAATAGGTGTCTGGGGCTTGATCACCTACTACAAAAGCAGCAATATTTTTGTCATATACTGGTGGCTTACCACCGTGTGCAGCCATTTGAACTTGCGGCGTCCAACCACCTGAATGTGCAAGCACATCACAAGCAACACGACGACGATTGCGAACACTTTGGCCGTTTGCGGCTAGGTCTGCAATTTCAATGCTTCGCACTGCCTGCCAACCTTTGGCTTCAGTCACAACCGCTTGGGTGTGCAAAGTAATACCGCGTGACTTACAACCGTCTACCAAGGCTTGGCCTGGATATTGACGGCTATCAACTACCGCAGAAACCTGAATGCCAGCATCTGAGTAATCAAATGCAGTTTGGTAAGCACTGTCGTTGTTAGTAAATACAGCCAACATTTTACCTGTGGCTGTACCATAGTGGTTCAACATACGACGTGCCGCAGAGGCCAACATAACGTTGGGCTTGTCGTTGTTACCAAACACTAGCGGACGTTCAATGGCACCTGCAGCAATGATAATCTTCTTAGCTTGTACCTTGATGTAGTTTTGGCGCACTTTGCCATCAACACTTTGGTGTGCAGCAAGCATGTTACCGTCAAAACGGCCCCAACATACGGCACGTGCCAATACAGTCACGTTTTCTGCAGATTCTAAGGCAGCAATGGTGTCTTTACGCCATTGTTCTAAGTCTGCGTTTGCGTCGCTGTTTGCTTCGTTAAGCAGCTGACCACCAAGGTCGTTATGCTCATCAAATATCACTACGCGCAAACCACTTTGAGACGCGCTCAAGGCAGCAGACAAACCCGCAGAACCACCACCAACAACAGCTACGTCGCAAAACATTTGAATGCGGTCGTAAATGTCTGGGTCGGCCACTTTAGGCGGTACACCCATGCCAGCGGCAGCACGAATAGACGGCTCGTAAAACTTGTACCAAAGGGCCGCAGGCCACATAAAGGTCTTGTAGTAGAAGCCCGCTGAGAACAATGAACCAGGCAAAATTGCACCGGCTAAACCGTTCACAGACATCAAGTCGAACTTAGGTGACGGGAAGCAGTTTTGAGAAAACACTTCTAAACCTTGAGTTACTGGTTCCATGGTTGCACGGGCGTTAGGGTCGGCTTTACCGCCCGCACCGATGGTTACCAATGCGCCTGCTTCTTCTGGGCCGCTTGAGGTTACGCCACGTGGGCGGTGATATTTAAAACTACGCCCAACCACTTCTACACCGTTAGCTAACAAGGCCGAAGCCACTGTGTCGCCAGTACGTGCAAGCATTGGCTTACCGTCAAAGGTAAAGTTGAGCTGGGCATCGCCTAAACGGCCAGCGCCATGTCTAAATCCGCTCATGATGTAGCCTCCGGATTCTCATGGGGTAAACCCACCCAGGAAATGTCGTGCGTAATGGTATTGCGCTGAACTTTTAACCAAGCTCTGCAACCAAACGCGTGATGCCAGTATTCAATATGTTCACCAGCTGGGTTATCCCGCTCGTAAACAAACTTGTTCCACTCTTCCATCGGAGCGTCGTTGTCTGGTGTGGTGCGCGTGGCGTCTTCACCATAAGTGAACTCACTGTGTTCACGTTCACCACAATAGGGGCAATTAATTCTAATCATAATTAGTGCGCCTTCGGATATGGACCCATACCCTTTTCATCAATCGTGTAGCCTTTGGCAAAACGATCTAAGGTATAAGCTTTGTTAAGTTCGTGGGCTTCGTCATTGGCAATGGTATGCGCAAAACAATAACCCGAGGCAGGAGTGGCCTTAAAGCCACCGTAACACCAACCCGTGTTGAGGTATAAACCGTCAATTGGGCCAACATCAATAATAGGTGAGCCGTCCATCGACATGTCCATTACACCACCCCAGTTACGTAGTAACTTCAGGCGCGACAAACAGGGCATCATGGTTAAGCCACCGGCAATTACGTCTTCAAACACGGGTAAGTTACCGCGCTGAGCGTAAGTGTTGTAGCCGTCGATGTCGCCACCGAATACTACGCCACCTTTGTCTGACTGAGACACATAAAAGTGGCCCGCACCAAAGGTAACAACACCGTTAATTAATGGCTTGTATGGCTCAGTAACGAAGGCTTGAAGTACGTGACTTTCAATCGGCAGGCGCAAGTCCAGCTTCTCTGCCAAACGGCTAGAAGAACCTGCAACGGCCATACCTACTTTTTCTGCATGGATGTCGCCACGACTGGTTTTAACACCAATAATGCGTTCGCCCTGCTTAATAAAGTCGGTCACTTCACAGTTTTGAATAATGTCTACACCCAGCTGATCCGCTGCACGTGCATAACCCCAAGCAACGGCGTCATGACGAGCGTTACCAGCGTCTGGCTGTAAAATACCGCCCCACACAGGGAAACGGGTATCGGCACTGCCATCAATAATAGGTTCGCGCTCTAGCACTTCATCACGGCTTAATAGTTCGGCTTGAATGCCGTTAAGGCGCATGGTGTTAGCACGGCGAGCAAAGGTATCGTATTGCGACTTAGTGTGAGCAATGTTCATTACACCACGAGGGGAGAACATAACGTTGTAGTTTAAGTCTTGAGCCATGTCGCGCCACAAGTTCATGCCATGCTCGTAGAAAGGCGCGTTGCCATCTAACAAGTAGTTAGAACGTACAATTGTGGTGTTACGACCCACGTTACCACCACCAATCCAACCTTTTTCAAGGATAGCGACGTTGGTAATACCGTGGTTTTTAGCCAAGTAATATGCAGTAGCAAGACCGTGGCCACCACCACCGATAATGATAACGTCGTAGTTACGTTTTGGCTCCGGGTCACGCCAAGCACGCTGCCAATTTTTATGGCCTCGTAGAGCGTTCCAAGCGATATTCAGGGCATTATATTGGCCCATGTGTGCCTCCGCTATTATTGTTGTAGCCACAGATGGCTGGTTGGCAGAAATAATAAACTATTACCATACAAAATGGGTACTTTATCTAGTGTTGAAAAAGTAAAATAATTGATCTAAAGGGTAGAAGGATAAATCGACACCTTGTGTCGTTTTTGAGCGCAAAACGACAAAAAAGAGGATATATTCGACTTATCAGCTGATCTCCACAGCTCAATGCACCTTAGTTACCTCGAATCAACCAATCGCAGAAATGAAAACCTGCTTAAACCTAATCAGCAAGGCTTGTGTAAATAACCGGCTCCTCAACTGTGTTAAAAGTAATCGGTTCGCTTGAACCAATGGTCCTTTGTTGCGGATTGATAATGCCACTTTGGGTATGATATACGTCGCTAAATTTTGCATATTCACCAGCAGGTTTAATTTGATACTCACGCATCAGCTAGCCGGTGCCAGCATTCTCTGAATACTTACTTGGATTGCTCCAGTTAACGCCGTCTAAATTGGCGGTTAATTTAACCTCCAAAAGCACCGCATCACAAAGAGGTGTTACTTCTTCATAATTGGCAGGTGTCGTTGGGCGAGGCTCAATATCGCTGGTGTAGTAGAAGGGGTCACCTTGGGTGAGGTCTGTAAGATCCAGGCCAGAAGTCGCCACAAGGTCGGCAGCGGGTGCATTACACTTGGCTAAGAATGCGGCTGTACCCTCGGCATAACCTATACTTGGAAAAACATAAGCAACTAGCATAACAAAGGCAAACAACGTTTGTTGAATAGTTATTATCACCAATAAATCATTAGCTACAAGCTTCACTCGAGCCCATCCTGCACCTGTTAAGGTCAAGGAATTAAAGGGCAGCACCCAAAGTGAAGGTCACAAAGGCTAAATGTCTAAATAGGCCTCTAGAGAATCATCCAAAGCTTCTAACCATGGCGTATGGTGAGGCGGTGACTGGGTGCCCGCAATTAAAGAACGGAACGACTTATTACGGAAGCCCATAATATCGTTGTGCTTGTGCCCTTCCCACTCCTCAAAAGTACGGTTAACACCGGCGATATCAAAATTAGGGTAGCCCGTGGCATCAATAAGATCTTGCGTATAGTCGCTGTGATACCAGATCATATCCGAGTCAGTTTCTAACTTCTCTTCTCTGGCCAACCAAACATTGCTATCGGCTTCCATAGTTGCCCTATCCGGCGTATCGATACGGCCCATAATCACATCACGTGCGTACCACGCCTGCGCGTCAAACATGTTGAAGGTATAAAATTGATCCTGCATACCCAAATATACCAACTTGGGATTATTCATCCACAAAACCCCTTTGTAGAGAGGTTGCACCCAAAGACGATTGTCGCAGTCTAACCGTAAGCTATCTTCCATGAACGGGAAGAAATGCGTGTAACCGGTACACAAAATAATGGCATCCACGTCCTGAGTAGTGCCGTCAGTAAAGGTCACTGTATTTCCCGCTACATGATCAAATACTTCAGTGTGAATATTGTCTTTGTTGTGGTCATGCAGAGTTACTGAGAACAATTCTGTGGCAGCGTCATAGGTGACATTACGGCAGGGAGAGTTAAAACGTATTTGCTCACGCACTCCAGCTTTTTCTACCCGACCTTTAATGTAATCCCACAACACAGCACGCGGCGGATAAGACGCTATGGGGCGCTGAAAGTGCTCATCAAAGCTATAGTCCTCGAATTCCAAGCATTCCTTCGGTCCATACTGCCATGGACGGCTTCACCATGTTCGTCAACGCCTGTGCGCCAGGTGTAATTTCACAACCCACCCCAGTCGCTTTGTTTCCCGAAACAAACCACTTCCGGCACCTCAGAACCTTTCATTTTGGCAGGTTGGAACGTCCTTAATTGAGCCAGTCCACTTGGACCCGCTCCGATGATGGCTGCTCGCTTAGACATTTTTGACCTCAACGAGGTAATTATTATTGCGGGGCAATGTACGACATGACAATACCAAAGTCTAATTCGAGAATGATAAAATTGACGCAAAAAAAAGACGACTTAAAAAGTCGTCTTTTTTAAAAAATAGTGGTGGGTGATGACGGGTTCGAACCGCCGACCCTCTGCGTGTAAAGCAGATGCTCTCCCAACTGAGCTAATCACCCACATGACCTGTTTGCAAAGGCTTAATCTCTCTGCTAAATCAGTGCGCGTATTATAAGGCAATAACACCATAGGTCAATGATTAATTAAGATTTTTCAGCAAGCTGATTATTCCGCCATGGCAAGCTATAATAGGTCGTTAATTTCTCCACTGGGCAATTTAAGCCTCTTTTGTAAAGGATTTCTTCATGGTTATCAAACCTCGTGTTCGCGGCTTTATGTGTATTACCAGCCACCCGACCGGTTGCGCTGCTAACGTTCAAAGCCAGATCGACTACGTACAGTCCAACGGCAGCTTAACCAACGGGCCCAAAAAGGTGTTGGTTATCGGTGCATCCACCGGCTACGGTTTAGCTTCGCGCATTACTTCGGCCTTTGCGAGCGACGCCGCCACCCTAGGTTTGTTTTTTGAAAAAGAAGGTACCGAAAAGAAACCAGGTACGGCCGGCTGGTATAACTCTGCAGCCTTCCATGACGCTGCACAAGCTAAAGGCCTCTATGCCAAGAGCATTAACGGCGACGCCTTTTCCGATGCGGTTAAGCAATTGACCATCGACACCATTAAAGCCGATTTAGGCCAAGTCGATTTGGTGGTATACAGCCTCGCTTCGCCTCGTCGCCAGCACCCCAAAACCGGTGAAGTACATATGTCCACACTCAAGCCCATTGGCAAGGACGTGATCCAACAAGGCGTCGACACCGACAAGGGCATCATTAAGGAATTTGCCATTGGCCAAGCCAACCAAGAAGAGATTGATAATACCGTCGCTGTAATGGGTGGCGAAGATTGGCAAATGTGGATTTCGGCCCTCAGTGATGCAGGTGTATTGGCGCCGGGCTGCAAGACCACGGCATACACTTATGTAGGCGAACAGGTCACTCGCGATATTTATTGGGACGGTACCATTGGCCAAGCCAAAAAAGACTTAGACCTTAAAGTCGTGGGTATTCGTCAACAAATGCAGCGCATCAACGGCGATGCCCGCGTGTCGGTACTCAAAGCAGTAGTTACTCAAGCCAGCGCAGCCATACCGGTGATGCCCCTATATTTGGGTTTATTATTTAAAGTAATGAAACAAGAAGGCACTCACGAAGGCTGCATAGAGCAAATCGACCTCTTGTTCCGCGAGAGTCTATACGGCACTAAACCCTACCAAGACGAAGAAGGCCGCTTACGTGCAGACTACAAAGAAATAGAGCCTCATGTACAGTCTGCGGTGGAAACACTATGGGCCAACATTACTGATGAAAACCTATTTGAAGTCAGTGACATGCAAGGCTATAAAGATGAATTTTTACGTCTATTTGGGTTTGGCCTCAAAGGCGTAGATTATGACGCTGACGTTAACCCTGTAGTTAACATTGAAAGTCTGATCAGCGCCTAAAGCGACGCCTTTTAACCGCTAGGTGCAGACATTTAGATGAAGCAAATACGCGTATTCATTATGAACCGTCCATACATATTTGGTTATGTGTGGGTTTTTGCGCTTGTGGCCATAGTCAACATCTACACCATATTGCTTAACAACACCCCTCAAACACACGACACCACATGGGTGATTACCTGCTTTAGCGCGGCATTATACGTGGCACCCATAAAACATTGGGTGGGTGTTGCACTTGCCTTAATTGGCTGTCACTTAGTTTGGCAATTATTGCCCTTAACGGGGGCGCCCCACTGGCCTTTAATAGCCACTTACTTGGTGGGCAGTGTATGTACGGCGTTGCCGGCGAAAATACTCGGCAAATTATGGACACCCTCAGACTTCACCGGCTACTTTGGCTCATACCTGCCAGGGTTGCTGCCAATTATATTGGTCTATGTTTGTATCTTATTATTGCAACATTGGATGAGCCCAGGCAGTTTAAGCCTCGGTCAAATTACCGATATTGAGTTCCTGTTTAAACACCTGCATTTACTTGAATTTGCTGCCACCGGCAATATGCTGTTCTTAGTATTACAGTGGTATAAGCGCGGTTTCACTCTGCCCAAAAACTCGCCATTAGCGATACTTGCAGTAACCGCTCATCTAGGATTATTGTATTTATATCCACACAATTTTTTACCTTTAGGTTTAATCATTGGCGTATCGATTTATTTTACCGGCTTGCAGGGCGTGGCTATACCAGGTCTGATTGCAGCCCTCTTCTCACCCTTCATTATGACCGAGGGCGAGCCGCTAATTAGAGATGCCGAAAACCTTGATTATGCCATTCTTATTTTTGTTATGGGTTTGATTGGCCTCATGCGAGACGGCTTTATTGCTGCCGCAAAGAATGGCGAACCCTACAAGTTGGTATTGTCCAAATCTGGCACCGTAGGCCTCACTATGGCCTCCCCCGATGTCGATGCCCTACGCCTTGAACTCAAGGGTAAGAAGCAACAAATTAGCCATGCTTATAGCGATTTAGAACAAAAAAATAACCACCTGCAAAGCTTAACCCAATCACTAGAATCTCAAAAACAAACTTACAAACAACTGGTAGAAGTTGACGAACTTACCGGACTAAAATCGAGGCGTTATTTTTCCAACTTATTGGCCGACGGCATTCGAAACACACCGTATAGCCTTCTCATGATCGATTTAGACAATTTTAAAAGCGTGAACGACGTCTACGGTCATCATGCCGGCGACGAGCTACTTAAAGCCTGCGCTAAGGTCATGCAACAAAGCGCCCAACAGCATGGTTTTGCAGCGCGCTTAGGCGGAGAAGAATTTTGTATCGCCCTAGAAAACAAAGACATCTATGAAGCGCAAATATTGGCAGAGCGCCTTAGGTATCGCCTTAGCCAAACAATCATTACTATTTCAGGCATCAATATTCACCGAAGCGCTAGCATCGGTGTTGCGGCTTTGGCGGTTGATTCTCAGCTCAAGGATGCCATGAGCTTAGCCGACGCAGCCCTTTACCAAGCCAAGGATAAAGGCAAGAACAGCACCGCCTTAGCCGATGAGTTATTTGTCAGTCAGTGGCAAAAAAACAAAAACTCACCCAAACTCGATGCCATACTTGCGGGCTTAGCTAACAACGAATTTCAATTTTATATACAACCTATCTGTGACAACAAAACCCATAAGGCCGTGGGTTTTGAAACTCTCATGCGCTGGCATAGATCCGACGGCAGTATATTGGCGCCGGGCAGTTTTTTAGACATCGCCTTGTCCCCGCCCGTTTACCCACGCTTCAAAGAAACCTCACTGGGGCAAATCGTGCCTATCCTCATGAGCCTCATGAGTCGTAACCCCAACTATTATTTGGCGTTCAATACCGACAGTACATTTATTCATTCAAAAGAGTTTGTCATCGATCTAATCAGCCAATTTGACCTGTCTGATGCCAACCCTAACTGCTTGGTTCTAGAGCTGCCAGAAACCGCCATTATTGACGATCAGGAGCTGGTATTAAGCAACGTGTCACTACTACGCAGCAATGGCTTTGGCATCTCTTTAGATGATTTTGGCATGGAACACTCCAACATGGATCGTATTCGCGACATCCCTGCAGACTTTGTTAAAATTGACCGTAGCTTTATCGTGCAAATGGAAGGTAACCCTCGCAGTCTAGCCATTATCAAGGCACTGGTGAGCATGTCAAAAGAACTTGATTTTGAGATCATCGCAGAAGGCATAGAAACACTCGCACAAGCACGGCTAATAGAAGAAGCAGGTGTTACCCGGGTACAAGGCTATTATTACGGTCGCCCGCAAAGCGTGGATTATTGGCTGGACCAGCTAGACAAAGGTTTGCTGTAAGGCTTAAGGCATAGATCCTGGCTTTCCTCGGAATGACGATGGAGCGCCAGGCTAGCATGGAAATCTTATTTTTTAGGCACAAAAAAACCGCAACAAAGCGGCCTCATAAGTGAAAATGGCGGAACGGACGGGATTTGAACCCGCGACCCCCGGCGTGACAGGCCGGTATTCTAACCAGCTGAACTACCGCTCCGCTATTCCTTTTGGCTTAACCGTGTTCGGCGTTGCCTTTAGGAGATGCGCATTTTAATGATTTCTTCAGCCGTGTCAAACGTTTAGGCGAAAATAGTCAATATTTCTTCAAGTTGTTCAAAAAGCATACACATTTAGCCGATATCGCCCTCCTAAGCCACTTCACTTGGCACCTTTGCTCGGATGGTTTAGTCTTATTCGTAGACACGTTATTCTTACCACCATGCATGTCATAGGAATGTCACCATGAAACCCATATTAAAAACCCTCGGTCTTAGTTTGAGCCTATTTATCTCGGCCTGCGCCGTAAGCCCTCAATCAGTGGTTGTACAACCTCTAGTTAACGTCTCAGGCGCTCTTTACGGGCAAGGTCGAGCCCTTACCATTGCTGTAGAAGATCATCGCGCCAATACCGCCCTAGGCAGCCGAGGCGGGATTTATGAAGCCTCTAGCACCATCACCCTGTCTAACGACATTAACACCGCCTTATTGGCCGCTGCTAAAGCCGCTAGCGTACAGCTTGGGTTTGACGGCAGCAGTTCCGCTACGCCTGCTAAGATTACCCTAGTCCTAGAGCAGCTCTCTTACGATACCCAAACTCACAATCTCATTCACACCATTAGTTTAGACGCCAAAATCACTGTTATTACAGACGTTAATGGCAGCAACCATATAGGCCACTACCGCACCCAGCGCAGCCATAAATTCCCACGCTTGCCAGACGCTCAAAAGAACGCTGAAATTATCAATGAAGTACTGAGCACAAGTTTAGAACGTGGATTTAGCGATATTAGCCTAGCCAACTTTTTGGCGCGCAACTAACAATATTTACGCATACAAATGAGCACAGCCCGTCAAGACGGGCCTTGTTTGGTTAAATAATACTGTTTGATGACGTTTTTATAGTTTTCTAAACATTTCCTACCACGTATGATAAGCAATCATTATCGCAATTATCCTACGAGATCCAGTCTATGAGCATGATACGAAAATCGCAGAAATTGATAAACGTATGCTACGACATCCGCGGCCCAGTGCTTGATGAAGCCAAGCGTCTAGAAGACGAAGGCAGCCGCATCATTAAACTGAACATCGGCAACCCTGCCCCGTTTGGTTTTGAAGCACCGGAAGAAATCGTACAAGACGTGATTCATAATCTACCTAATGCCCAAGGTTATTGCGACTCTAAAGGCCTATTTGCAGCGCGTAAAGCGGTGATGCACGAATGCCAACGAAAAAACGTTAAAAATGTCACTATCGACGACATTTACATTGGCAATGGTGTGAGCGAGCTCATTGTGATGGCCATGCAGGGCCTTCTCAACGAAGGTGATGAAATGCTCATCCCGGCGCCAGATTACCCACTATGGACTGCCGCCACCTCGTTATCGGGTGGCTCACCGGTACACTACCGCTGCGATGAAGAAAACGGCTGGCAGCCAGATTTAGAAGACATGGAAGCCAAGATCAACGACCGTACTCGCGGCATCGTGGTGATCAATCCAAACAACCCAACCGGTGCGGTATATAGCGAAGCAACATTACTGGCTATTATCGAGCTGGCACGTCGTCACAAGCTAATTATTTTTGCCGACGAAATTTACGACAAAATCCTTTACGATGGCGCCAAATTTGTACCTATGGCGAGCCTTGCCGACGATGTTTTATTCATGAGCTTTAACGGCCTGTCTAAAACCTACCGTGCTGCAGGATTCCGGTCTGGCTGGGTGGTTCTGTCTGGCGCTAAGCATATTGCCAAAGACTACATTCAGGGTTTAGACATGCTTGCCAGCATGCGCTTATGTTCCAACGTGCCGAGTCAGTATGCCATTCAAACGGCCCTGGGCGGGTACCAAAGCATTAAGGAACTGATTGTGGATGGTGGCCGCCTAAAGCGTCAACGCGACATGGCATGGCAAATGCTTGATGCCTTGCCCGGCGTGAGTTGCCACAAACCAGAGGGAGCGCTGTACCTATTCCCGCGTTTAGATCCTGAAATTTATCAGATTGAAAATGACGAAAAGTTCGCCTTTGATTTGCTATCGCAGCAAAAGGTACTGGTGGTTCAAGGCAGTGGCTTTAACCTACCAGACAGCCAGCACTTCCGCATTGTGTTCTTGCCTCACGAAGAGCAACTGATAGAAGCCGTTGGCCGCATCGCTACTTTTTTGGCGACACTACGTAACAAATAGCTAACAAGTGCGCAATAAATAGCCCTTACAGCTACACAAGTTGGTAAATTATCACCTTCAAAGCCGCCTCGGGGTCCCGTTCTTCAAAGTCAGGATTAGCCTCGAGGCGTTTTAGTATCTGGGCATTGGGAATGGCGCTGCGCACCAGCTCATCAAACTCCACGCTGGTCATGGTTGGGTTATTACAACACAACATAAGCTGACCACCGGGGTTGAGCATGTTAGGCAAACGCCGTAGCAGCTTAGGGTAATCTCTAGTGAGCTCAAAGCTGCCTTTCTGAAAACTTGGCGGGTCGGCAATGATGATGTCATAAGGCCCCTGCTTATCTAGCTTACCCATACTTTTTAATATTTGGTGGGAGAAGTACTTCACCTTTGCGTCTTGCTGCTGGTTTAGCGCTTGGTTATCACGTCCGCGTTTTAATACACCGCCGTTCATGTCCATATTAATCACTTCGTTAGCGCCACCAGCGATGGCTGCCACCGACAAGCTACAAGTAAAGGCAAATAGATTAAGTACTTTCCTGTCTTGAGCATGGTCTCGTACCCATTGCCTACCCGGCGCCATATCTAAAAACAAACCAGTGTTTTGATGCTGGCTGGTTACATGAAATGCCAAACCTTGCTCATAAGCCACAAGATGCGCTGGCACCTCGCCCCAATACACGGTGTTAACGGCTGGTTTCTCGTACCTCACCTGGATTAGAAAACCATCTATATAGGGCTGCCACTGGGCTAACAACGCCTCACACAACTGTTGTTGCTGATTATGGGGTTGAAATACCGTGAGCATCAACAAGCGCGGGTAATAGTCGATACTCATTTGTTCCCAGCCGGCAAAACATTTGCCACGGCCATGGAGCAAACGCCTTGCCTCTTTAGGATTAGCAGACACTTGAGCCAGTTTAGGCTGCATATGCTCGATAACCGTCTGCATTGGGCGATCTATAGTCATGCTGAGGGATTCCCTAAAGGGTATAAAAGAACATCATGGAAACCACAAATTACCGGCACTAAGCCTGCTAAATCTATATCTAATTGTGGGTCTCCGGAATCCACTAGCAACGGCCTGCCAGCCAATTTTTTGAGTTTAGTTTTGGTGGCAATAATATGGATATTCTCCATGCCTAGGTGTTTTATCAGTGCTGGGCTTAGCTGCTGATTACCACGCCCTAACACATGGCCCTGCCCCCCAATAAGGGTGATCACCAGCTGTGCTGGGTGATGTTCACATAAACTTAGCAACTGCGCCGCTGTTACATCGCTAGCGATCACCTGCCCGTCTTCCACCACGTCCACACCCAATAAAGTATTTGGCAATCCTAGGCCATCCATTACTGCGGCTACGGTAGACCCCGACCCCATAATATAACGCACATCGGGCTCCATAAGTTCTTCTATGTGAGCGGCAATATCATCTAACACCAAACTCTCTAACTCATGGCCACCGGCTTGGCCGCTGTCTTTGGTTGCCTGCATGTATTGATGGGCTTCTGGTACTTGTAGCTCACCGTAATAACGGGCTTTTACGCGGCCTGCCCTAAATTCGTCTTCGTCTATGTCGCGCACTTCTTGACTGCGCAAACTCACAAGCTCACCCTTCACTAATTGAGCAATGACCTGCCCTGCTGCAACGGGCGTAATGCCATACACTCCCGAATGAATTTTCACCCCTGCAGGAATACCCACTACGGGCACTTGATCGCCAATGGCTTGCAAGAGGTCTCTAGCGGTGCCATCGCCCCCTACAAACACCAGAAGATCTACCCCTTGACATACCAAAGTTTGGGCGGCTTGTATGGTATCAATAGCAGTGGTAGGCTGTGTTGAGGCAGCACCGATGATCTGTACTGGCAAGCGCGCTGCGGTTGCGCAATCCGCCCCCATTTCACCGGCGTAGGTGTGCACACAAACATCTAGCCCAGTCAGTTGTGCTAGCGCTTGCTGGCAACGTGCATTAGCTTTAGGCACCGCGCCTCGGTCAAGAGCTTCTTGGGCTACATTGTCACTACCCTTTAGGGCCACACTGCCACCTAAGCCCGCTAAAGGGTTAACCACTAGGCCAATATTAAAGCTCATTAACAGGGCCTTGCGTTTTAATTATATTTGCATCAACGGCCAACCCAAAACCGAGACCCACCATCATATTGCTGATTTCAGCGTCTGCGATACCCACCAGCTGCAAGCTAGAAAATTCGCGCCTTACTGGGTAGGTTTTTCTTAGCAAATCAAAATCGTTACTATCTTGCATGCTTCGCATACGGGCATCGTCTTCCATAAGTGAATACACTCCATCACAGGCTTGTTGCATGGTTTTTTTGGCCGTTGCGTTTGAGCTTATAGTCAGCTGTGCCAACTGTGGTTCTGGCATTAAGTGTTCTAGGGTTGTACTTTCCTGTAGCCCAAAATATTGGCAAAGGGCTTGGTAAATCATATAGGTGCCACGCATCTTTCCTTCTAAAGAGTGCCCTGCTATGTGGGGCGTGACACAGTGGCTATAGCCGAACAACTGTGTATCGATGTTCGGTTCTTGATGCCATACGTCCATGTATAAGTGTAAGTCATTATGCTGTTGCTGACGCTCTAACACCGCTTGTTGATTTATCACTTCACCACGGCCGACGCTTATTAACACGGTACCTTTGGCTAGACCTTTTACCCGTTTTGCATTAATTAGGTTCTTGGTGGCATGGAGTCCTTGTGTAGTCAGGGGTGTATGCAGACATACAATTTGGCTTTGAGCTAACAATTCATCTAACTCTACCAAACCTTTTTGCCCCGCCGAAGCTTGCGGCGGATCACATATTAAAAGGCTAAATCCTGCGGCCCGTAAACGCTGGGCTAATCGACCGCCCACGTTGCCAGCCCCCACTATACCAATGGTGACCTCACGAGGATCTATGGCTAGGGTTTGCCATGCGTGGTTTAGGCACGCAATGACATAATCTCCTACCCCAGCCGCGTTACAACCCGGTGCATTGCGCCAAACAATGTTGTTGGCATCCATATAATCTTTAGCTAAATGATCGGTACCTATGGTACAGGTACCTACAAACTGCACTTTGCTATGGCTCAGTATTGCGGGGGTTATTTTAGCTGTAGAACGTAATACCAAGGCGTCTGCGTGGGCCACCTGCTCGGCACTTATGGTACGGCCATTGACCTTGGTGAGCTTGGCTAGGCCACCAAAAAACTCATCGAGTAGCAGAATGTTTTCATCTGCAACTATATTAATTAAACCCATTAGTTCATTTCCTGGTCGAGTAACGTCGCACCTGGTTTGGCGGCTATATCTGCCCGTGCACTGGCGTACCATTGATTGAGATTCACAATACCCCCGTCCACTTCCATTGCAGGGTAATCTAAACCATGACGATGGCAAAACTCCGCCACCTCTGGGTGACTCCATCGAAATAGCGTGTCATGGTAATCTGAGCCCGTAAGCTGAGGCCGGTTGTAGCTGCCGCTTAAGTCTCGCTGGCGTTGTGCCTCTAACAATATCACTGCCGCTGCAACAGACACGTTAAACGAATGCACCATGCCTAACATCGGAATCACCACTTGATGGTCTGAAGCAGCAACAGCCTCGTTGCTCACGCCATGCATTTCGGCACCTAGAATCAATGCCGTGGGCAAGGTGTAATCTAGGGCGCGAAAATCGACTGCCTGTTCACTAAAATGAGCCGACACCAGCTGCATACCTTGTTGCTTAGCGGCTGTTAAGGCGCTGGCAATAGTATCGTGAGCCACCACATTCACCCATTGCTGGCTGCCACGAGCCGTGCGTTTGTGCTCTCGAAAACCTTCTGCTGGCGTAACAATATGAGCATTGTGTACGCCCACCGCATCACAGGTACGGATGAGCGCAGCCACATTTTGAGCTTTATTCACTTGGTCGGTGATGATGGTTAAATCGAGTTGTCTACGGGCTAAGGTGGCTTTATATTTTGCCAAACGATCTGGAGTCATAGTATTCCGGCAAAGGTGCAGTTATATGAGCGGTTATTAGTGTAGCTAAAAGGTATAGCTATCGGTCTTTAATGATACCAATTTATTAGCTGGATTTGTTACACTGCGCAGCATAACGTATTAAATGATACAATCAATGACAACCAACACCGCCACACTCATTATTGCTTACCAAGGCCACCAAGGCGCGTATTCTCACTTATCGTGTCAACGGGTGTTTCCAAACTTTGAAGCCCATGCCTGCATGACCTTTAGCGCGGCAATGGCTATGGTAGAGTGTGGCGACGCTCAAATCGCTATGATTCCGGTAGAAAATTCTACGGCTGGCCGCGTAGAAGAAATATACCGCCAATTACCTCATACTTCCTTGCATGTGATTGGCGAACATTACGAGCCGGTAAATCACTGCCTAATGGGCATTCAAGACAGCTCACTTGAGCAAATCAAAACAGTGGGTTCCCATCCGCAGGCGTTAGCACAGTGCGACAAGCACCTCAATTCCCTAGATATCCGCCCCCTAGCCACACTAGACACCGCTGGAGCGGCCCTTGAGGTCAGCCAAAAGGGTGATCCTAGCCATGGAGCCATTGCCTCTAGTTTAGCGGCTAAGCTCTATGACCTAAGGATTTTGCAAGAAAACTTCCAAGACGTACAGGGTAATACCACGCGCTTTTTAATCCTATCCCGCGAGCACCAGATACCGGCACCGGTTGCGGAACAAAAATACATCACCTCGTTTTTGTTTACCGTGCGTAATATTCCGTCGGCGCTCTACAAGGCGATGGGGGGGTTTGCTACCAACAACGTCAACATAATTAAACTCGAAAGTTACACGCCCGACGGCCGTATGGTAGCCACGCAATTTCACATTGATGTGGAAGCTCACCCCAATGATGCCAATATGGTTTTGGCTATGGACGAATTAGCCTACTTTGCAAAAGATATTCGGATGCTAGGAACCTACGCAGCAAGCGACTACCGTTACGCCGAGGTGTAGTTTGAACTCAATACCACGCTTAGTGATTATTGGCCTGCTAGTGTTAAGCTTGGGTTTATGGGTAGGGCTGGGCCGGCAACCCACACAGACGCCGGACACAGACTGCGATGCGAGTTTAAACTGGTGCAGTGGCGCAGATGAACAACTGCAAATGCATGTCACGAAGAGCACTAAAGAATTATCAAGCAATACTGGACCTGACTTAATAGAAATCGCCTTAGTAGGCGTCTCTGCTACCGAGCTAAGCGGCCGAATCAGCGGTGAAAATATGTATATGGGGCAGTTTAATGTTAACTTTAAACGCAATCAGCAAGGCCAACTACAGGCCATAACCAACTTACCAAACTGCGTGGAAAGCCAAGCCATGATATGGCGGCTGGATATCAACCACGGCGAGACAGCAAGCCATCAGAACCAAACCTTCTTTTTTAGCAGCCCGACTCACTAACACAGCCCACCCAAGAGATCGATTGAATATGAACTTATTACCCAACAACGGCGCTAAACTTGTTTATGTTTTAGTACTGATTGGCCTTTTTACTGGCGGCCTTTTGCTCGCCCAGTGGGCGCCTTGGAGCGACCGACAGAAATCCAGCAATGGGTATGCCCACTTAGGTGGCAACTTTACCCTCAACAGCCAACAAGGCGAGGTTGCGCTAACAGACTTTAAAGGCCAACTGGTACTCATCTATTTTGGTTTTACATCCTGCCCAGAGGTGTGCCCAACAGCACTCTCCAGCATGGCTGCTAGCATGCGTGAATTAGGCCCCGAGCTTGAACAAAAAGTCCAACCCTTGTTTGTTAGCGTCGACCCAGCAAGAGACACATTAGACAACCTAGCCGCCTATAGCGCCTACTTTCATCCGCGTATGCTCGGGCTTACGGGGAGTCTTGAATACCTTGATAACTTGGTGCAACAATACGGTGCATATTACCGCCACATCCCGCTTGAGAACTCAGCCCTGGGCTACACCGTCGACCACACGTCACGGATTTATGTAATTGACGCCCAAGGCAAGTTGATTACCACCTTAGCTCACGGCACCTCGGTGGACGAAATAGTAAACTTACTCAAACAACACCTGTAGCTTCAACCTCTTCAGGCCAATACAGTTGTTTAATATCGACTTGACCACCAAAAACGGCAGTCAACTGTTCTGTCAGTTGAGCTGCTCTTGTTGGTAAGCCCTGCGCCACATAGGCACGCGCCTGCGCCGATACCGCTAATCTAAAAGCAAGGTCATCACTCGCCTCACCGGCCAAGTTGTCGGCGCTGGCAATAAATGCTCGGCCACACGCCATACTAAACAGCCACTCTAAGGCTTGAGGCTTAACTTCGGCCTGTTCAAATTCGACTTGCTGGCTTTGAGTCCGTCCATCAGGCCGATACCAATAACCAAAATCAGGCAACAAGCGCCGTTCCGCACCTGCCACACACCAATGGGCCGTTTCATGTAAGGCGCTGGCAAAATAACCATGGGCGAACACCACTTGATGATAGCTGCGCTGGCTGTTAGCCGGCTCATACACTGGTTCGTCTAGGTCGCCAACACGGCCGTCTGATAAAGCACACACCAGACGCGTATTATAGGTCTGCGCAAACAAGTCATTAAACAGGTTGATGAGTTGCGATTGAAGCTGCATTATTAAACCGTGGCTGCCAATGAGTAAAGCAGCTATTATAGCCCAACTTTAGAGCTCGTTAGCTGATTTTCTTCCCATGAACACATCGTCAAGCCACACTTTCAATGTCCCTGCCATGGCCCAAGAATTGCGCCAATTTGTGCGCCTAGGTACACCCATCCTTATTGCTGAAGCGCTACACATGAGTGCCAGCTTTGTTGACACCATTATGGCCGGCCGCTATAGCTCGGCCGATTTAGCTGCGGTAGCTGTAGGTTCGAGCATGTTATTTCCTGTTCTTATCTTCATGATGGGCATCATCATGGCCACTACGCCTACAGTTGCTCAGCTGTTCGGTGCTAAAAAACTGTCGGCCATCGGCCCGTTCGTGCAGCAATCGTTATGGTTAGGTGCCATATTAAGTTGTTTAGCGGTGGCCTTACTCTATGCTTTAGACCCATTATTTAGCTGGCTTGATATACGTGACCCCATTAAAGGTATTGGCTTAAGCTATCTCCATGCGGCGGCTCTAAGCTTACCTGCCGTGGCGATCATGCAGAGTTTACGTAGCTTTAGTGAGGGCCTTGGCATCACTAAACCGATGATGTATTTCAGCTTGTTAGGGCTGGTCATTAACATCCCACTCAACTATATCTTTATTTACGGCAAGTTTGGTGTCCCCGAAATGGGCGGCGAAGGGTGCGGCTGGGCCACCACCATTAGTATGTGGGCGAGTGTTGTTGGCATGGCCATCTACGTATACGCTAAACCCGCATATCATCAGTGCGCCATGTTCACTAAATTACACTGGCCCAAACTTGAAGTACAACGAAAAATATTAAAAGTGGGCTTACCCATTGGTTTTTCCATCTTCATCGAGTCCACCATGTTTGCAATTGTTGCCTTATTGCTGGCACCGTTAGGTGCCGATATTGTTGCCGCTCACCAACTGGTTTTAAACTTCGCCAGTATGTGCTTTATGCTACCACTAAGTATCGGCATGGCCCTGACGATACGCGTAGGCCACGGCATTGGCAGCAACCAGCCGCAACAGGTGAAGCGTTCAGTAGTGGTAGGTTATAGCCTTGCTGGGGGCCTTGCCACCCTCACCTGCTTAATGATGCTGGTTCTGCCCGACGCCTTAGCAGCGGTCTATACCGCAGATCCTCTCGTGGCCGACATTGCGGTCAGCTTATTTATCTTCGCCGCTTTGTTTCAATTTTCCGACGCCTTACAAATTGCCGCCAACGGCGCCCTGCGTGGTTTTAAAGATACCGCCAAACCCCTGCTGTTAATATTTATCTCCTACTGGCTCATCGGTTTACCTTTAGGCTACGTGTTGGCAATGACCGATTGGTTGTATCCGGCCATGGATGCGTCAGGCTTTTGGATCGGCATTATTTTTGGTTTAAGTGTGGCCGCGGTGTTACTGAGCTTACGCTTATTACGCGTGTTATTTAAACCATCACCACAGTTGAATTAAGCCAAACCAACACCATATAAGGTTTTGTTAAATTCACGTATGATGTCCAGCATCAAAACTAACTCACGAGAAGACTATGAGCGAACTTACCCACGCCGTTACCGACGCCACTTTTGACCTAGATGTAGCCAATGCCGATGTACCCGTATTGTTAGACTTTTGGGCGCCTTGGTGTGGCCCATG
>CBDUDU010000027.1:0-25265 GCA_965366045.1 uncultured Oceanospirillaceae bacterium | reverse complement strand
GAGCGCACGCTACCTCACCCATCCGCGCTTGTGGGCCCATGTATTGTCATCGACACCGACGGTCAAGACCAATGGATTGATCATGCAGGTATTGATCCACTGAGTGTGGACCAAGGCGAACTATTGCAACGTATTCGTAGTGCAGGCATCACTGGCATGGGCGGCGCCGGTTTTCCGAGTGCCGTTAAATTGCAAGCCAAAACCAAGATTAATACACTGATCATTAATGCTGCAGAGTGCGAGCCATACATTACCGCCGACGACCGCCTCATACGTGAATATAGCGAGCAAATTATCGCCGGCGTTCAGATCATTAGGCAATTACTCGACCAACCCGCCTGCATCATTGGTATCGAAGACAATAAGACCGAAGCCATTGCTATTCTAAGCCAAGCGCTTACCGGCATAGACGGCATTGAAGTTGGCGTTATTCCTACCAAATACCCATCGGGTGGCGAAAAACAACTGATTCAAATCCTCACCGGCCAACAAGTCCCCCACGGCAGCATTCCCGCTGATTTAGGTTTAGTGTGTCACAACGTAGGCACCGCCAAAGCTATTGCCGACGCGATCCTCTTGGGCCAACCACTGATTAGCCGTGTAACAACGGTAACCGGTAAAGCCGCAGCCAAAGCGGGCAATTATCAAGTGCTTATTGGCACTCAAGTCAGCGACCTGATGGCCTTTGCCGAGGTTGATTTAGCCACTACATCTCGTTTAGTCATGGGTGGACCCATGATGGGCTTTACCTTAACCGACCATCAAGTGTCCGTCATTAAGAGCACTAACTGCATATTGGCATCGTCTGAATTAGAGTTGGCCCCAGTGGCCGACCATCACGCGTGTATACGTTGCGGCCAATGTGAGGTGGTGTGCCCGGCCGAGTTGTTGCCCCAACAGTTATTCTGGTTTGCTAAAGCCGAAGAGTTTGATAAAGCCCAAAGCCACAACCTTGCAGATTGTATTGAATGTGGCGCTTGCGCGTGGGTATGCCCGAGCCAGATTCCGTTAGTTCAATATTATCGCTTCGCAAAAGGTCGTGTTAAAACGCTGCACGCAGAAACTCAATTAGCCGAACATGCACGTTTGCGGTTTGAAACCCGCGAACAGCGCCTTATCGATGAAAAGTTGGCTAAAGAAGAGAAACGTAAAGCCAGAGCCGTTGCCGCCGCTGCCGCCCAAGCAGCCAAACGTGCAGCCAACCCCGATGCTGAGGATCCTATTGCGGCCGCACTGGCTCGCGTTAACCAACAAAAACAAGCATCAGCGACATGCGTAACAGCAGAGCCGCCAGAAGATGCTTACAAAGCATTAAAAACAGCCGCAGCAATAACTCGGACCAAACTTAAGAAGTCCAGCAAAGCCCTTACCGATGCGCTAGCCTCTGGCCATGAGCAAGCGGAAAGCCTACAAACTACAGTGGATCAACTGGCGCTTAAAGCCAACGCGGCCAAAGCGGCTCTTAGCGCCTACGAAACCAAATTAGGTTTAGACCCCGAACACGAAAAACAATTGCAACTAGCCGCCGCCCAAGCCGGTGCGGTGGTGCGAAAGCTTGAGAAATCCTTAGCCACCGCCGAAGACGCAGCTGCAATAGAAGCTCAAATAGTCATTGCTAATACAGCCCATGCAACTGCCAACCAAGCCTTGGAAGCGTACCAGCACAAGTCCACTGCATTACAGCAACAGACCCAGGAACCCTGATTATGGCGTTACTCAACCTATCGTCGCCACACCACCACAGTTTAAACCGTACCTCGCGCTTAATGATGTGGGTGTTACTGGCCACTGTGCCCGGCCTGCTGGCACAAAGTTATTGGTTTGGTTATGGCACAGTTATCAATCTGATTTGGGCTTGTGTACTGGCACTGAGCTTTGAAGCATTGGTGCTGAGGCTAAGAAAGCGCCCCATTACACCCTTCATTAGTGACGGCAGCGCCCTAGTCACGGCCTTTTTACTGGCCCTTGCATTACCACCCTTTAGCCCTTGGTGGCTTACATTAGTTGCGGTGTTGTTTGCCATCGTCTTTGCTAAACACCTCTATGGTGGCTTGGGCAACAATCCTTTTAACCCAGCCATGGTGGGATATGCCCTGTGCTTGATCGCCTTCCCTGTATCTATGACACAATGGGCCGGTACCGAAAACACGTTAAATTTAGCTCAACAGTGGCAGTGGTTTTGGACAGAGACCGTGAGCGGTGGCATTGACGGCTACACTCAAGCCACACCATTGGACCTTATGCGCCACACCAAAGGCCTGACCTTAGGCGAATTAGCGGCCACCAACCCCCTACTCGGCCTCGGTTTAAGCGCTAGCGCATGGATTAACGCAGCCTACCTAGCGGGTGGTTTGGGTTTATTGGCGTTACGCATATTCACTTGGCATGCACCCGTGGCAATGCTCGCTAGCCTAGGCCTTTGCGCCGGTCTGTTCCATATGGGAGAGCCTGACCTTTACCCCTCCGTAGGCCAACACCTGTTTAGCGGCGCCACCATGCTTGCAGCCTTCTTTATCGTCACCGATCCGGTCACCAGTGCCACGAGCCGTAAAGGCAAGTTAATATTTGGCGCGGGTGTGGGCCTGTTGGTATTTATTATTCGTAGTTATGGCGCCTACCCAGACGCCTTTGCGTTTGCCATTATACTGATGAACCTAGCCGCGCCATTAATTGACACCTATACTCAACCTAAAGCCTATGGCCACCAAGGAAACAAAGATAATGAGCGCTGATACACCCACCAGCCTTGGCGCCTCGATTCGCAATGGTGCACTCAGTTTGGGCGTATTTGCGATTGTCACCGCCGCCGCCATTAGCCTTACCTACGTGGCCGGTAGTGATGCCATTGCCGCCAATAAATCGGCTGCCAAAGCACGCGCATTAGAGGCCGTGATGTCGCCCACGCTGTATGATCAAAGTTTATTAGCGTCGCCAATCACCTTGGTACACGCAGACCAGCTTGACTTGGTTGAACACAGCCTCGGTTACGCCGCCATTAAAAATGATGTAGCCCAAGGTATAGTACTGCCTGTAGTGGCCAAAGATGGTTATAGCGGCGACATTTCAATGCTTGTTGGTCTTAGCCGTGACGGTGTTATCCAAGGGGTACGAGTACTAGAGCATAAAGAAACGCCGGGGCTTGGTGATAAAGTTGAGCGTAAAAAATCAGCTTGGATCGATGCTTTTATTGGCCATTCTTTAACCAACACCAGTCCTGATGAGTGGGCAGTGACTAAAGACGGCGGCCTATTTGACGGCTTTACTGGTGCCACCATCACTCCACGTGCCGTCGTTTCAGCAGTACACAAAACCCTGCGTTATCATGAGCAACAACAATCCTCCTTTTACCTAAACACGCAAGCGGATTAAAGCATGACAGAAGATCAATCTAAACTGGTAATGGAAGGCCTGTGGAATAATAACCCTGCCTTGGTTCAACTGTTAGGTCTGTGCCCGCTATTGGCTGTCACCGGCAGCGTCGTCAACGCCTTGGGGCTGGGTTTTGCGACCTTACTGGTATTGGTGGGTTCCAATCTTTTAGTTTCCCTGATCCGCAACAAAGTGGCCGATGATATTCGTTTACCGGTGTTCGTGATGATTATTGCAGCGTTGGTGACCATCACCGAGCTCACCATGCAGGCACTGACCTACGAGTTATATCAAATCTTAGGCATATTTATACCCTTAATTGTGACTAACTGTGCCATTTTAGGGCGTGCTGATGCCTATGCTCGCAAAAACCCACCCCACTTAGCGGTATTAGATGGTTTGAGTATGGGCCTGGGTTTTGCCGCTGTACTAGTGTTGCTAGGCGCCATGCGCGAGTTACTGGGCCAAGGCACACTATTTGCCGACATGCATTTATTGTTAGGCCCGATGGCCCAAAACTGGACCTGGGTAATTATTGATGACTACCGCGGCTTCCTCTTTGCCGTGTTACCGCCGGGCGCTTTTGTAGGTATGGGGTTGATCATTGCGGCAAAGAATACCTATGACCAATATCAGGCCAACAAAAACCTCTCGCTACAACCACGCATCGACGCAGGCAGTAAACGTGTTCGAGTGACCGGCACCATCGCTTAACGTTTGCGCACATGAACAAGGCCAAACGAGAAGAAATTTTTGCACGCTTACGGGACGACACCCCCAACCCCGTAACCGAGCTTAATTACAGCAACCATTACGAGCTCTTGGTGGCTGTAGCGCTGTCCGCCCAAGCCACCGACGTGAGCGTTAATAAGGCCACAAAACAGTTGTTTAAGGTGGCCAATTCACCTCAAGCCATGCTCGACTTAGGCTTAGACCAGCTTAAACAACACATTAAAACCATTGGTCTGTACAACAGCAAAGCTAAAAACGTCATCATGGCGGCACAAATGTTGGTGGACTTACATCAGGGCCAGGTGCCAGATCAACGCGAGGCCCTAGAAGCACTACCCGGTGTAGGCCGAAAAACCGCCAATGTAGTGCTTAACACCGCGTTTAGGCAAATTGCCATGGCCGTGGATACGCATATTTTTCGTTGGTCTAACCGCACCCGAGTCGCCCCCGGTAAAGACGTGGTAGAAGTCGAGCGTAAACTGCTTAAATTTGTGCCCAAAGCCTATCTATTAGATGCCCACCACTGGATGATTCTCCATGGCCGGTACGTATGTATAGCCCGCAAACCACGCTGTGGCTCTTGCCTCATTGAAGACCTTTGTGAATTCAAACACAAAACCTGTGACATGGATTAAGCCAACACTTGGCATTTGTTTTAAACTGGACCATACTTAGCTCAAAATATAATAACTAAAAGTTCTGATACCCCCGAATGTTAAGGTTTTTACTCCGTTACCTGTTACTTCCCTTAGTGCTTATTGTCACCATCGGTTACGCCGCAATTCCGCTGTGGGTTCCCACCGCCCTAGCCTTCTATGTGCAACCTATGAATTGGCAGGGCCTAGACCTCAAGGTCGGTTATCCCAGCCACACAAGTTGGCACATCGATGACCTCAGCTGGCATCAGGCACAACCAACCCTCGCCTACCAGGCTACCTTAACTAACCTAGAATTAAGTTACTCTTGGCAGTCTCTAAAAGCCCAACAGTGGCCGACGATGGTAGTACAAACTGCACACATTAAATTAGAGACAGATACTAACAGCCAAAACCAAATCCCAGCCTTAGCGCTTATACCCAGCCAATGGCTGCCATTTTGGCCCCAATTTAGCATCGAGAACCTTGTTCTGAATGTGTCTAACTCGCAAAAACGGGTGCAGTTGGCTGGCAACCTCAGCCACCGAGAAGACAGCCTAAAACTGCTCGCGCGAATTTCTAATGAAACCCAAATTGACACTTACATCGACGCAGCATTAGGTCATAACGACCAAGTGGAAGCCAAACTATTTACCCAAAACAGCACTTCACCGGTGGCCAAAATAACCTCTTCTGTTAAGCGGCAAGGCACACAGTATAGCTGGCAAGGTCAGGCCGCCATCAACCTGCCCTTTAGCCAAACCTTGTTAGGTCGCTGGTGGCCTAGCGCCCTGGGCGAGCTAACCATCAATACTGGCCGCCTCACCAGCCACTGGCAACTTAACTTACCCATTGACTCATACGAAACGTCCAACTTAATCCATATATCCGAAGCAGCAGAAGGCGAATTACAAAGCCAGATACAATTTCAAGCCAGCAGCTCCATGGCTAAAGAACTTGATTTAGACGCCAGCTTTACGCATATATTATCGGCCTCGACCAAACCACAGTGGCGACTTAACGAAGGCAGCCAACTAAGAATAATGCCCAATTGGAACAATACCAACATAGACCCACACTTGTACCAATCCCTGTTGCTGCAGCAAGCTACATTAACCCTCAACGCCGACAGCCCGGTGGCAATAACGTTTGTAGAGTCAACAGGCCTGCTCGCCGCTGCACCTGCCATCGAGCTAAACGGCAATGTTAACGCCACTTTAGAAAACACCCATTCTGTATACCAGTTATTTGGTCAGTTATCGCAGCTTAAACTACAGTCCTTAGGAGAATGGCAAGGCAATGCCAATTTAAGTGGCTATTACCGTGCTCAAGCCGAAGAAAATCCGTGGATGACGCAACTTCCCATCGACCTCCGACAGTTGCAATTATTGAGCGAAGTCGACTTTAGCTTTGATCCAAAACAATGGCAATTTATCATGCAGCCGCATTCCAAGGTATCGGCCACGCAGGTAGAGAGCCGCCGCCAGGCAGGTTCTATCCAATTGTTCGCTAGTGACAAGCTCAATTTATCCAATAGCAAACCTCTGACTCTAACCTATCAACCAAAACAGGACTATTGGACCTGGTCAGACATTTCCTTACAGTTAAAGCCTGAGTCTATCCCCAGCCAAGGTCTCACAGTGAATGTGCATGAAGGTTCCTCATTATTGAATAATAGGCCTACGCAAGGACGATTTAAACTACAACCCACGGCCATAAAAATAGCCAACTGGCCCGCATTTCATGCGGTGAGCGAAGGTGACTTTAACTGGCTCGAAAGCCAGCTTACCATTAACTTTAATGCCCAGCTTCCGCCTTATATATCGGCTGTTGGCGGCCAGTACACATGGCAGGCCAACGCAGCTAATCACCAGCTAACAGCCCAAGCCAAAGCCATTGAACTAGCGCCTTTGTTACCCCAGCTTGCCAGCATTGATGAAATGTTACCTCTACCTTTACCACTCACCCTTGGCGTTACCTCAGGCACAGTTGATTATCGCGGAGATTGGCAATGGGGCAATGACCAGACTCAGGCGCTGCAACGGATAGATTATGATGCCGTAAGTGGTCGCCATAACAGCATTCAAGTGGCTGGCCTTTCGGGTTACAGCTTGTTTGAATTTGACAGTAATAAGGCCGATGACAACAGCATTCAAGGGCAACATTCTTTGCGGGCAAAAACCTTGGCTTGGGGTCCAACCGCTAACCATAGAGTTCTGCAGCCTCACACAGAGCTAACGACCACTGGTTGGGCTAAGCTGGATTACCAAATAGAAAAATTCGACGGTCAATGGCTGGGCGGCCGGCTACTCGCCAGCAATAGCAAGATAAATCACCAAGGCCTTAATCAGTTGGACCTGAGTCTGCAAAACCTACAGCTCAATCAGTTGCTTAGTTTAGCCAAAAGCCCAGACCTATCGGCCACAGGCAAGGTGTCTGGCAAGATGACCATGAACCTCGACCTGCGTTCTAACGCCAGCCAAGCGTGGACTTTAACGCAAGGAGATCTAGCAAGCAGCCAAATGGGGTTGCTGAGTTTAGCGCCGGCTGATACTGCTGAAACGGACCCAAAAACAGCCTACCTACATGAAATATTAAGCCACTTTAATTACCAACAACTGACTGCCAAATTGAGCCGCAACGAGGACCAAGGGTTATCCCTAACCACCCACCTAGTGGGCAGCAATCCTAACTTTAAAGATGGACACGCCGTGGACTTTAATTTAACGCTGAACCCTGAGCTTCTTCTAAGCAACGATTAAGGTAGTTTAACGGATGCAGCGGTTGTTGATCCGAGCGTAGGGCTATTTGGCTACGGCAAGAATAGCCGGTAGCCAGCACGGCACCCTGGGCCGCATTAACTGGCTGCTGCCAACTCATGGCATAGAGTTTAGCGGATAATATTTGATGTTTTTGTTCGTGCCCAAAGGTCCCCGCCATACCACAACAGCCCGTGGCCGGTGTGTTTAAGGCAATGCCAAACTTAGCAAACAAGCCTACCCATTGCGCAGTACCTTGCACCACCAATGCCGTTTCGCTGCAGTGTCCAAGCAACGTTGGCGCCATGTCTGGTGCAACCGAAACAGTAGGTAGGTTAATTAACCCCTCTACTTGATGTAACCACTGCTGCAACAGCAATACGTCGGGTACCGCTTCTGGCCCCAATATTTGACGATATTCATCACCAAAGGTTAAGCCTACACTGGGATCTACTGCTACCAACGTTAAACCTTGTTGCTGCACCTGCTGTAGATGCTGGGCAACGGCCGCCGCTTGCTTTTCAAAAGCCGTTAAAAAACCCTTAACGTAAAGCGGTTTAGCCGATGCCTTAAGTGGCATCACTATGGGGGTAAAACCCATCTTCACCAAACACGACAAAATACCTTGCACTTGAGGCAAGTCATAACAACTGCTAAAAACGTCCTGCACTATGACCACAGATCGGCGTTTTTGTGCGTTAGACAAACTTTCAAACTTGTGTGGGTGCCACGCTTCCACACCATCAATCGCCGTCAAGTTAGACAATTTATACGAGTGTATTTTCGGTAAGTTGACCATGCCAAACAGGTTTTTTATTAACCAACGGCTAGCCCCTAACTGCATGCCCCAGTTACTTAATCTTGAGGCTTTGCTGGTCACCATAGCCAAGGGCTCCACCAATGCGACGACGTAATCCGACAGTGGCCGCCTCCGTTTGGCAAAATAGCGCTGTAAAAAACGGCTTCGATAAGTCGGTATGTCCACCTTGACCGGGCAAGCCGTAGTACACGCCTTGCAAGCCAAACAACTTTGTAATGATTGGTACACCTGAGTTTCTAACGCTGGGTCAGCACCGCCCGTGGCTTCTTGTCGCAGCCATTCACGTAACAAGCTCGCCCTACCCTTAGGAGACTGCACACGATCCTTAGTGGCTTTATACGACGGACACATGGCCGCCTGTGGCTGGTAATTAAAACACGCACCATTGCCATTGCATACAACGACCGGCTGCCATTGCTCAACCACCGTTTCATCTATATCACTGTCAGCCGCACCCCGAGTGCGTGGGTCATCTACCTGTACCAAAGCAACATCAGAATCTAAGGGGCTACAAATTTTACCTGGGTTGAGTTGGTTGAGTGGGTCAAACCAGCCTTTAATACGTCGCATGTCTGCATACAGTTCTGTGCCTATAGTGGCTTGAGTGTATTCACTGCGAAAGCCCTTTCCGTGCTCACCCCACATAACGCCTTGGTACTTTTGTACTAAGGCCTGTACCGCATCGGATATTATGCGCAGCTTTTTAGCGTCTTGCGGGTCACGCATATTCAGGGCTGGGCGTACATGTAAACAACCCGCATCTACATGGCCAAACATGCCATAAGTCACGCCAATGTCATCAAGCAAGCGTCTAAACTCTACAATATAGTCTGCTAAATGTTCAGGTGGTACAGCAGTGTCTTCTACAAAGGCAATGGGCCGACGCAGGCCCTGTAGGTTGCCCAACAAACCCACGCCTTTCTTGCGCAACTCCCACATGCTTGCCATGGCTTGCTCGGTAACTACACGGTAATAGCGTGCCCCAGACTCATTTAGCACCGAGCAAACTGCATCGACTTTAGCCGTTAAAGCCGTTGCATCCATAGCAGAGAACTCTACTAAGTTAATGGCCGCAATATCGGTTTCTGCGTCAAAAGCGATATAGTCTTTTACCCTGTGCCAAATAACGTCCCCCTGGGCCAACTGCAAAATAGTGCTATCAATGGTTTCAATGGCGTCTGGGTTTTGTTGCACTAACTGATTAGCATCCCTTAAAGCGGCATCAAAGGAGCCATAACGCAGCACCAACAGTTGCTTGAATTTAGGCAAAGGCGTGAGCTTTAAAGTGAGCTCCGACACCACCGCCAATGTACCCTCAGAGCCACATATTAAACGGCTCAAATCAAAACCATTGTCAGTTTGAACATGGGCTAAGTTGTAACCCGTCATAAAACGGTTTAGGTTAGGAAAACGAGCATCAATGAGCTGCTGCTTGTCGGCTATTAGTTGGCTGACTTGACTGTAAATTTGCCCTAAGGCATCGCCTTTGTTAATGACTTCTTGTAACGCCTGGGGCGTTAACGCATGGCTAATCACCTGCTGGCCGCTGGCCAACACTAAGTTCAAAGCCAGTACATGGTTACTAGTACGACCGTATATGCGTGAACCTTGGCCGCAAGCATCGGTGCTGGCCATACCACCCAAGGTAGCTCGGTTACTGGTAGATAAGGTGGGTGCAAAAAATACCCCATGGGGCCGTAAGAAGTCGTTGAGCTGATCTCTAATCACCCCAGCCTGCACTTTAACCCAACCAGCCTCTATATCCACATCTACAATGGCGTTTAAGTGGCGAGAGCAATCAACTATCAAGCCATCGGTTAAAGATTGGCCATTAGTGCCTGTACCGCCGCCACGGGGTGCAAAGTAAATGGATTTAAACCGGGACTGGGCGGCCAGTTTAAAGATAGCCTGTAGGTCTGTTTCATGCTTTGGGTAAAGTACCCCTTGGGGCAAAAGCTGATACACGCTGTTGTCTGTAGAGGCAATAATACGATCGGCTTGATGGGGGCTAATTTCGCCCTCAAAACCAACGTCGTCTAAGACATTTAAGAAATCTACAAAATTTACTGCAGGGTCTTCAAGAAACTGCTTGCTCGACATAGTGAGAAGATTCTATCGCGGGTTGTTGGCTTAAGTTAAAGTTTAACTCAATGAGAGCTTATTGCCCATTCTCGGTTAGTCTAAGCGCTTATTAGGTCTTTGATTGTAAATCATGTCCGGTAAAGCACTTTAATTACATGCCAACCAAATTTAGTTTTAACTAAGTGAGGCTCTAGTACTGCACCGTTAAATACAACTTTATCAAACTTAGGAACCATTTGACCTTGTTTAAATTCACCTAAATCACCACCCTTTTTACCCGATGGACATGACGAATAGTTTTTAGCTAACGTATGAAACTTAGCTCCTTTACCTAACTGTTTAATAATGTCTTCCGCAATTTCTTTATGCTTAACCAATATGTGAAGTGCGTGCGCTGTAGAAACCATGTCAAAACCTTTTTAATACCGTTTGGAAACCAAACCAAGAATAAATAGATAAACATCAAATATGTTTTGTTCTTCTAATAAATTGATAACGTGTCATGAACTAATACCCCCTCGTATTGTAAAGGTCTTATAGCAGCTCATTGCTCCTGTTAGTAAGGAAACGTCTATTAAATGATGCTTCCTCCACGGAATCCAACATCATGAATATCGTGTGAGCTTAGCAACGAAAATGCGCATATAACCTTAACTCTCATGGACAATCCTTTTAACGGCTAACAATCCATTTATGAGGCCACCGGGCCTCATAATAATTATTAGAGAGCCGCTCTTTTATTTTTTCACTGCCCAACAGTTTGCGCCCAACTTATTGAAAAGTATAGCGGTCCGTCCACCAAAAACTTTGCCCGTTACAAAAAAGATCGGTTTGCGCTCTATAATTTATAATCAGGACTTTGATCTATGCATGCCCAGTACTTAGTGAAGTTACTGTACGAAATACGGTAGAAAAACAGCAAGCCTTCTCAATCTAATAAACTTATAGAACTTTAAAAGCCTCTATAGTGCTACTTTGCCGCCCAACAGAGTTTAACCTAGGGTAGGACCAATAACGTGGGTTAACGGTATATGCGCTGCGCTTCTATCACTTTTTCAGGATCCTAGAGAGGCCTTTAAACATGGCGCTTCCGGCCCTTTTCCTGTATGCTTCTGCGCCCTAAACACCCCTATACAGAGATACACTATGTCATTTGCCGAACTCGGTCTTGAGCCGCGCCTATTAACCGCCGTTGAAAGCAAAGGTTATACCGTACCCAGCCCAATTCAAGAGAAAGCAATCCCTGCCATTTTGACGGGTAGTGATGTTATGGCGGCAGCCCAAACGGGTACCGGCAAGACTGCCGCATTTACCCTGCCTTTGTTACAGCAACTCGCTAAAGGCCAGCGCGCTCAGGCTAACCAAGTACGCGCATTAGTACTTACACCGACCCGCGAACTAGCGGCTCAAGTTGCCGAAAGTGTATCGACCTATGGTGCCGATTTACCGCTCACCTCTACCGTGGTTTTTGGTGGTGTAAAAATCAACCCACAAATGATGCGCTTGCGCCGTGGTGCAGACGTGTTGGTGGCCACTCCGGGCCGATTATTAGACTTGTATCAACAAAAAGCGGTGAAGTTTAATCAACTGGAAGTGCTGATTCTGGATGAAGCCGACCGTATGTTAGACATGGGCTTTATCCATGACTTAAAACGCATCATGTCGTTTTTACCTAAAGACCGTCAAAACCTCATGTTCTCTGCCACCTTTGCTGACCAAATCCGTGGCCTAGCCAAAAGCTTAATGAACAACCCTGTTGAAATTAGCGTCAGCCCTGCTAACACCACCGCACCTACGGTAAAGCAGTGGATGTGCCCGGTAGACAAAAAGCAGAAGCCAGCTTTATTACAAGAGTTGATTGTCAGCAACCAATGGTCACAGGTATTGGTGTTTTGCCGCACCAAACACGGTTGCAACAAGCTCGCCAAATGGCTAGTAGGCGGTGGCATTGGTGCCGATGCCATCCATGGCAACAAGAGCCAAGGTGCCAGAACTCGTGCGTTAGCACAGTTTAAGGCCGGAGAAGTAAAAGTATTGGTGGCAACCGACATAGCCGCTCGCGGCTTGGACATCGATCAACTGCCACAAGTAGTGAACTATGATCTACCCAACATTGCCGAAGACTATGTGCACCGTATTGGCCGTACCGGCCGTGCCAATCAAACTGGCCAAGCGGTTTCATTGGTGTGTGCTGACGAAATTGAATTTCTAGAATCCATTGAGCACCTGACTCAAAAGCACATTGATCGTGAATACATCGACGGCTTTATCCCTACCCACGAAGTGCCACCATCACGGGGCCTACGCGAACTCAAAAACAAAAAACCGAAAAAACCAAAGTTACGTAATCAAGAGCCGTCTGCGCAGGCGCCTAGACAGAGAAAACCACAGGTTAAGTCGGCCTTATCTAAGTCCAACCAACGCAATGCACCTAAGTCGCCTTCTAGAGACGCCCAACCCGCCAAACAAAATCCTTGGAACAAGGGACCTAGCAAGCGCCCTGCTCGCTAACCGAAAAAAGGGCAAAAAAATGCCCTATACAGGCCGACCGAAGGGGAAGCGGTTGCCTGTATAGGGCACGGGTTTATACATGATGTTAACTAAGACCAACGCTTAATTAAAAAGTTCACTCATTCTATAGAGCTCTTACTTTTTGATCGCCTTTTCTATTATTTGAGAACCCCGTAGTGTCCAGACGCTCTGCATGCTCTGGTGATACGACTTCGAATTCCATTGTGTAGTGTAAATATTCTTCGCGGAAAGGTACCAAGCCACTGGCCATAAGGTCAGGGTGTTGCTCTATTACTTCCTCTGAAAAGGGAATAAAACACTGCATTGGTATCTCCTTGTTATCATCACTGTCTATTAAAGACTGGGAAGATGGATAAACATTGGACCAATAATGGAGAAACAATGGATCTTTTACTTATTTGCCTTTAAACAGCAAAAAGCCAAGCAATGCTTGGCTTTTTTAACGTCATGGGCGTGGTAATACTACTTTAATAGATCACGGCCTTTGCTGGCTTCTATACGCATACGTAGAGAATTAAGCTTAATAAATCCAGCAGCATCTTGTTGATCGTATGCACCGGCGTCATCTTCCATGGTCGCCATGGCGGCATCAAATAGACTGTCTTCAGACTTACGTCCGATTACGTCTACATTGCCTTTGTAAAGCTTCAGTTTGACGGTACCGTTAACGTACTCTTGTGAGCGGTTAATCAATGCCTGTAACATTTGACGCTCTTCAGACCACCAGTAACCGTTGTACACAAGTTTAGCGTAACGCGGCATGATTTCATCTTTAAGGTGAGCAGCTTCTCTATCCAAGGTAATGGATTCAATAGCACGATGAGCCTTAAGCATGATGGTGCCACCCGGCGTTTCGTAACAACCGCGGGCCTTCATACCCACATAGCGGTTTTCTACAATATCCAAACGGCCAATACCGTTAGCACCGGCAACGCGGTTGAGCTCCGTTAAGATGGTGGCGGGACTCATGGCCTCACCATTAATAGCGGTAATATCACCCTTTTCGTAGTCCAATTCGATGTAAGTGGCTTCATCTGGTGCTGCTTCTGGCGATACACTCCAACGCCACATATCTTCTTCCGAAGGATGCCATGGATCTTCTAACATGCCACTTTCGTAGGAAATGTGCAGCAAGTTTGCATCCATCGAATAAGGAGACGACTTCTTGTTTTTGAAATCAACAGGAATGTCGTGTTTAGCACAATAATCCATCAAGCTTTCGCGTGACGTAAGGTCCCATTCGCGCCATGGAGCGATAACTTCTACACCCGGCTTAAGGGCATAAGCACCCAGTTCAAAGCGCACCTGATCGTTGCCTTTACCTGTAGCACCATGAGAGATCGCATCAGCACCGGTTTGGTTTGCAATTTCAATCAATCGTTTGGCAATCAAAGGACGAGCAATAGAAGTGCCCAACAGATATTCTCCTTCATATACCGCGTTGGCTCTGAACATGGGAAATACAAAATCGCGTACAAACTCTTCACGCAGGTCTTCAATATAAATTTCTTTTACACCTAAGGCTTCGGCTTTTGCCCGCGCCGGCTCAACCTCTTCGCCTTGACCTAAGTCTGCGGTAAACGTAACCACTTCGCAGGCGTAAGTTTCTTGTAGCCACTTAACGATTACGGATGTGTCTAAACCGCCAGAATAGGCCAATACTACCTTTTTAATGTCCGACATTTGATGTGGATTCCTTGTGCCATAATTATTCAACAAACATATAGCGCAAGTATACATCGAAGCCACGTACAGCACAGCATCTAGGGCCGATTTTTAATTAATTTTGAGTATTTTATTAACCTTAGTCCTGTTAAAATACACCTAGTTTTTGACCTAAACCAGCTGGCGTTTTAAGCCCGAGATTACACCATGCAAGCATTAACCCTCACTCGTCCAGACGATTGGCACTTACACCTACGCGATGGCCCAGTGTTAACACGCACCGTGAGCGACACGGCTCGCCAATTTAGTCGGGCAGTGATTATGCCCAATTTAACACCCCCCGTAGTCACCACAGCCATGGCCATTGACTACAAGGCACGATTAGATGCACAAGGTACTCGCCTAACCCCCCTTATGACACTCTATTTAACTGACAACACCAGCGCACAAGAGATTCAGCGCGCCTACGATTCAGGCATTGTCAAAGCCGTTAAGCTCTATCCAGCAGGCGCCACAACCAACTCTGCGGCAGGCGTAACAAACATCGAGCACATCTACCCCGCCATTGAGATGCTACAAGAGCTAGGTATGCCTTTGTTGGTACATGGTGAAGTGACGCACAAAGATGTCGATATTTTTGATCGAGAAAAGGGCTTTATCGATCAACAACTGGCACCGCTGCTAGACCGCTTCCCACGCTTAAAATGTGTATTCGAGCACATCACTACCGCAGAGGCCGCACAGTTTGTCGCCCAAGCTAACGAACTCGTGGGTGCAACCATTACCCCACAGCATTTACTGTATAACCGTAACGACCTGTTGGTTGGTGGCGTAAAACCGCACTTATATTGTTTACCCGTACTCAAGCGCAATACCCACCAACAAGCATTGCAGGACGCGGTTGCCAGCGGTAATAACAAATTCTTTTTAGGCACAGACTCGGCACCCCATGCCCAAGGCGCAAAAGAAAGCGCTTGTGGGTGCGCCGGTTGTTATTCTTCACCCTCCGCCATTGAGCTCTACGCCCAGGCCTTTGAAGCCATTGACGCACTGGATAAACTTGAAGCCTTTGCCAGTTTCAATGGCGCAGACTTTTATGGTTTGGCCCGCAATACCGACACCATTACGTTATTGCGTAATTCCTGGCAGGTACCAGCAAGCCTCACTTACGGCGCAGACGTTATTATTCCCTTAGGTGCTGGCCAAACCCTTAACTGGCAATTACAGGCGTAACTAAAACATGATTAAAGATCGTTTTCGCGGCTACCTGCCGATTATTATCGATGTAGAAACGGCAGGTTTTAACAGCCATACCGACGCCTTGCTAGAAGCGGCAGCAGTAATTATAGACATGGATGAAGATGGCCTGCTGTATGCCAAAGAAACCATCGACTGCCATATCCACCCCTTTGAAGGGGCTAATTTAGAAGCCGCAGCGTTGGAGTTTACTGGCATTGACCCTAGTGACCCAGAACGTGAGGCTATCACCGAGCAGGAAGCCCTAGACATACTGTTTAGGCCGATTCGTAAAGCGCTCAAAGCGAGCCAATGCAAACGAGCAATATTGGTAGGCCATAATGCTACCTTTGATTTGAACTTCATCAATGCCGCAGCCCAGCGCTGCCACCAAAAACGCAATCCATTTCACCCGTTTTCCTGTTTTGACACCGCCACCTTAGCGGGTCTTGCTTATGGCCAAACTGTGCTTGCAAAGGCTTGTGCAGCGGCGGATATACGTTTTAGCAATGAAGACGCTCACAGCGCGCGCTACGATGCAGAAAAGACGGCCGAGCTATTTTGCACGATCGTCAATCGTTGGAAGCAACTGGGTGGCTGGCAAGCAGAAGACGATGAGTTCCCCTTCGCTAGTCTAGATTAAACCGTTAATGGGGGTCATCATCACCGGCACCCCATTCGGCATGCTCACAGCTGCCGGGTACAGGCTCGTAACCGCCGCGACTAAATGGGTTGCAGCGCAAAATACGCCAAACACCCATGGCGCCACCTTTGATCGCGCCATGGAGCTGAATAGCTTCTAAGGTGTAGCTTGAACAGCTTGGGTAGTAACGGCAGTTACTGCCTAATAATGGGCTCAACAGGTACTGGTAGCCACGCACCAACAATATGAGTGCGCGGGCGGCCAGGTTATCTTTAACTTTCTCTAACTCCGCCATTACACTAACAACACCGGTAGTTTAATTCTAAATAACACACCACTTGGATTATCTAAGTTGTGGGCCGACACACTACCCCCATGGAACTGGCTGATCAAACGTACAATATACAACCCTAAGCCGAAGTGAGCGTGACCCGCTCCTGCTGTGCGCGCAGACACCATGGAGTTAAACATGCCCGCCAACAGTTCTGACGGGATTTGCGGCCCAGCATTTTCAACTTCAAGGTAACAGTCGTAGTCATGACGGTACAGACGCACAGTAATGGCACTACCGACGTCTCTAAAGTCACGGGCGTTGTCGGTTAATTTATCGAGCAACTGCTCAATACGATAGTCAACACCGGCCACAGTTAGTGCTTCTCTAGAGGCCTCAAAAATAACGTTTTCGGCTTCGCCTTGCTGGCTAGGGTTTTGATGACTCACATAGGTCTGTACCAAATGAAACAGATCTAGCGGTTCCAACTCATCCTCATGCAAGGCTTCTTCTAAATTGGCGGCATCGGCTAACTTTTCTACAATAGCGCTAATTTTCACCAGCCCTCGCTGGGCACTGTCTATATAACGCTGCTGACCTTCTGCAACGCCGTGTAACTGCAAGTTTTCTAACGACGTCATGGTGGCGTTTAACGGGTTATTAACTTCATGGCGCAACGTACGCGGCATGGTACTGATAAATTGCTGATGTTCGTGCAAACGCGCCACCACACCAGAAAAACTGCGCGCCAAGTCGCCTATTTCATCGCCCGCCTTAACGTCACTATACAGTCGATCTGTGCGTAGCCTGCCGTCGGGGTCAACGAGCAACTGAGCTTCTTTACCTAAGCGACGAATACGTATGGCTTGGCGCCAAGAAAACAACAGTAGCAACATCAATATGACTAGCATGGTGGACAAGCTTAATAAGGCAATATTTTCCATAGCCTGGCGCTGTAAACGCAAAATCTTCGCCGTAGATTGCTTAATCAGCACTACCCCTAACAACTCGCCTTCTTCATCGGA
This sequence comes from uncultured Oceanospirillaceae bacterium, assembly GCA_965366045.1. GTDB lineage: Bacteria > Pseudomonadota > Gammaproteobacteria > Pseudomonadales > Balneatricaceae > Njordibacter. The sequence goes on along the minus strand of CBDUDU010000027.1, from coordinate 7,496 downwards.
GATTGGTGCAGCTACAGCAAACACTTGCTCGGTTGGGCCTTTATGCCAACGCCCACTAGCAAACTTTTTGTTCAAGGCTCGATTTAACAAATCACGCTCTTGGCTGGCGGCTTGTACTGGATTAAGGTAGGCGGGAATCGCAATAAACCAATCGAGGCCACGGTTGAGCCATGCTTGTACCCGCTCGAAGATATCTTTGGGTTTGATTTTTTCTGGTGCTGGCGGGCTCACCTGCCCCACGCTCGCACGGACCTGCAAATGGTTGTCGTAGATGATAATTTGAGAGTCGGCGCTGCTCAGGCTCGACAATATTTTATTGGCCTCAGGCGCTCTCATTGCCAACAAGTTAAAATGGCTCTCTACCGTCGTATCTGACCCCACTAAGGTTTTGAGATGGCGCATGGTGCCGTCGTCAGAATCCACATCAGCCACCGCCAGACCAAACTCTTGACGCTGGTTTAAAAAATAACGTGGCAAGGCAAATTCAACCAAATAACCATCCACCAAAGGCCGCATCACCGCTTGGATGATGAACGACGAGGAAGGGCTACGATATTGAGGCGTCGCCCAATCTTCTTTTACATACCAAACTTCCATGACCCCAGGATTGGTGGCCACAATCACCAAGCGCCGTTCATTACCATTGCGATCTGGCAAGGTAAGCCGCAGGTGGTCGCTTAAGTCGAGCGCCGGTGTGCCTTTGGTTCTTAACACAGTTTTATCATCTTGGATGCGCACCAAACCAAAGATTCGGTCGTCCTTTTCACCCAACAACAGGCTATAACCGTCTTCGCTGCCTTCACCGGCGCCAAAATGATTAGCAAACAGCTGAAAATCAAGCCATTCTCCGGTATAACCGTCAACACTCGCCTGGCCAATTAGAGGATGACTAAACACCACCTGCTGGCTTTCCAAATAGGGCAATTCGGCTAATAAATCATCGCGCCCTTGAAACAAAGTCACAATGCCGCGAGCCAACTGTTCTTGGGCCTGGGATTGGCCCTCGAGCATAAACACACGAGATTCCGCAACAAAACGGTACGACAACCAAGGAATACTCACCAGCACTAAGGCAAAGACCAAAAATTGGGTATTAAACCGAAACCGTAGACGCGACGGCGCTGGTAATTGCATTAGCTTTCCGACCAGCGATAACCTAAGCCATATTCCGAACGGATGGCATCAAAATCGGCATCAAGGTGTTTGATTTTACGTTTAATATTACGAATATGAGTACTGATGGTGTTATTAGAAACGTAATGCTGATGGGTGGCTTGCGCCAGTGTGTCATAGGTAAGAATGTGACCGGGCCTACGGGTCAACGCCTCAATCATACGAAACTCAGTTAAAGTTAAGCCGTTTATTTCCTCGCCTCGCCATTTGGCTTGACGACTTTCTTCTAACAACTGTAAATGGCCAATATCACGGGTACTTTGATCATCAGCTTCGGCGGCTACGCCCCTGATATCACTCAACCTGACCAAGGTCGCCACTTTTTCAGCCAAAAAGTCGAGGGATACGGGTTTGGGTTGATAATCCCACGCGCCCATACGTAGCCCTAAAATACGATCAATTTCGCCCACTCGTTCGGTTAAAAATAGCACTGGTAGGTCGGGGTGGATTTTTAACAAGGCACTACAAAGTTGAAAACCTGCATCAATATTGTCATCCATGATGATGTCCAGAATAACCAAATCTGGACGCTCCAACTTCAAGCCCGCTTCGGCGACTTCTTTACCCGCATAAGCCGTTACGCGATACCCACGCTGCTCTAGGGCAAACTGGTAGTTATCCCGCTGATCGGTATCATCTTCGACTATGACAATATGCTTGGCCAAAAGCGTTTCCTTGTATTAACTAAGCGACAATCGCTGCTGAAGTAGCTGCAGCGTTTTTTGCAAACCTTTACGCGTTTTTTTAGTGGCGATTTGGATCTGCAAGTTCAAATCTTCAACCGCCTCTTCGCCTGCGGCTTGAGCATTTTCGTTGGCGTTAACCTTTGCCATCAACTGATCTACATCTTGCGCTAGCTGCTGTGCTTCTTGCTCAGCTCTTTGCTTGGCGATCGCCAAGCCTTTGGCTTTACCGGCATCAGCTTTCGCTTGCGCTTCGGTGGATAACTCTTTTTTTGCTTTGCCGGTGTTTGCCTTAATATTAATGTCCCTCGCTAACGACATAATGCCTACAGCAGAACGTAACTTATCCATAAATGGCTCGCTGTGGGCACGGGCCTTTAGCGCGCCTTTTTGCAATTCGGCTTCGACAAATCCGGGATCAGCAATAATTTGATTATAGCGGCCACGAGCAGGTGATAAGTAGGCGTCCAAATAATCAAACAGTTTGTTTTTCATCTCCCCCCAACCGATGCCGTTGGCATACTCCATGCGTACGGCTTGAGTTTCTTCTGCGGTAGCAAAAGCACTATAGATTTCGAACAAGGTACAGGTTGCAGGATCTTTAGCTTCACCGGGTTGTAGGCTATTGGTGGTAATTTGCATAATCAACTTACGCAACTCATCGGTGGGCGCAAACAACGGAATGATATTACCGTAGCTTTTGCTCATTTTGCGGCCATCTAGCCCGGACAGCACCTTGGCATCACCTTCGTCAACCATGGCTTCGGGCAATACAAAGTGTTCGCCGTAGGTATGGTTAAAACGCATGGCGATGTCTCGGCACATTTCAATGTGCTGAATTTGGTCTTTACCTACCGGAATCTGGTGCGCATTAAACATTAAAATGTCTGCGGCCATAAGAATGGGGTAACTGTACAAGCCCATACTAATGCCTTGATCTAAATCGGTATGGCCTTGGCGCTGATTTTCATCTACTGAACCTTTATACGCATGGGCGCGGTTCATCATGCCTTTGGCCGTCATGCAGGTCAAAAACCATGCTAGCTGAGGTATTTCTGGAATGTCTGACTGACGGTAAAAAGTGGCATTATTGGTATCTAGCCCCAGCGCCAACCAAATAGCGGCAATTTCGCGGCCCGAACGGTGTAGCGTTTGCGGATCTTGGCACTTAATAAGGGCGTGGTAATCGGCCAGAAAATAAAAACTGTCGACGTCACTTTGTTGACTCGAGTTGACAGCGGGTTTTAGGGCGCCGAGGTAATTACCGAGATGGGGCGTTCCTGTGGTAGTAATGCCCGTAAGCACACGTTGTTTGGCTTGCATTGAGTAAATCTATTATGACGAATGAAAGTGCCATTATACACAGCCCTATTCGTTGATGTTAACCCCCCTTTTGAGCCGTTATAACGGTTAGATCACAAAACGATGGTTCGACAAACTTTTTGAGTCAATGCGCAGATAAGTTAAATTGCGTTTAGCTAACTGATCGCCCTATTCGGCAGATTTTAACAACCAATTAAGGTCGTCAACAGCCGACGCTTCTTCAACCCTGCCCAAGGAATAAGTAGCAGCGAGATTATTCTGGCCCTGGCGGTGGCCTTTGCGAGCCGAGGCTTGGTACCAAAACTGCGCTCTTAAATAGCTTTGTTGATATTCATTTTGACAGGCTAATTTAAATTCGTGGCCACCACTTTGATTCATGTCCTCCTCGTCTTCGAGGCTATAGCTGAGTAATACTTGAGATTGCCATTGGTGTATCGAGTGCATAAATCACCTATTATCTTTATCTATAGGGTTTCAAAACAGCTTCATATAGGCCTTTTAGGTCGCCGTTAATAGTAATGTTAGTCGACAAATTGTAGCCTTCAAGTCGGTGGCCATTTATTACTTACTTTGGTTGGGCTTATGGCAATGCAGCTGCCTTAATCCAGTATGCAGGCGCCAAACCGGTGCTTTTCTTTCCACTACGGCGATTACTTTGGATATTTCGTCTCGTGGTTCGTTACTGTGAGTCGCTTTTTGACAAGTGAGACTAATACCTCGTGGGTAAAATTTGCTCGATTATTTTCCTACCCTACTCTTCGGGAGCAAACACATATGAAATCTTCTGCGAAAGTCGTCGTTATTGGCGGTGGTGTTGTCGGCGCTGGTACTTTGTACCATTTGGCCAAAAAAGGTTGGACCGACGTTGTCATGGTCGAACGTAAAGAATTAACCTCTGGTTCAACATGGCACGCAGCGGGTTTGCTGCCGTTATTTAACATGAGTTACTCGGTGGGCAAGCTACACCAGTACTCAGTCGACTTTTACCATGAGTTGGAAAAAGAAACCGGCATGAACGTCGGTTTCTCCGTGGTATCTAACATTCGTTTAGCTAACTGCGAATACCGCATGGACGAATACAAGTACTATGCCGGTGTGGCTAAGACCGTCGGTGTAGAAACCAACTTCCTGACGCCTGAACAGGTTAAAGAAGTATGGCCTTTATGTAACACAGAAGGTTTACTGGGCGCTATCCAACATCCCGACGACGGTTATATTCAACCGGCAGATCTAACCCAAGCCCTTTGTAAGGGTGCCCGCGATATGGGCGCTGAAATTTACCGTTTTACTAGCGTAACCGCTATTGAGCAGCAAGTTGACCAAACTTGGATCGTAAAGACCGACAAAGGTGACATCGCTTGTGATCACGTGGTGTCTTGTACTGGTAGTTTTGCCCGGAAGACCGGCGAAATGGTGGGCCTAGACATTCCAGTAATTCCTGTAGAGCACCAGTTCATCGTGACTGAGCCACATCCAGAAATTCTAGAGCGTAAAAAACAAGGACTGCCAGAGATGGGCGTGTTACGCGAATCAGACGGCGGCTACTACTTGCGTGAAGAAGCAGGCGGCTTATTGTTAGGCCCCTACGAAAAAGGCGCACCCTGCGTTTATGTTGACGGCCCTGCCGACGATTGTGAATACGAATTATTCAACGAAGAGTTGGACCGTTTGATGCCCCACATCGAATTCTGCATGAACCGTGTACCGGCTTTTGCTGAAGTTGGCGTTAAAGAGGTTTACAACGGTGCCATTGCTTACACACCAGACGGCAACCCAATTGTAGGCCCTGCGCCTGGCCTTAAAAACTTCTGGCTCAACGAAGGTCACTCCTTTGGTATTACTGCAGCTGGCGGCGCTGGCTGGCAGCTAGCAGAGTGGATGATTGACGGCGAACCTACCGTAGACATGATGGGTGTAGACCCACGTCGCTTTGGCCCATACGCCACTCGTGGTTACTTGAAAGAGAAAAACGAAGAAGCGTACGCCAACGTATTTACCACCCACTATCCCGACGAAGAGCGTGAAGCTGCGCGTCCTCTAAAAACCACACCTTGCTACGATCGTATGAAAGAACTAGGTGCGGTATTTGGTAGTGTTTATGGTTGGGAACGTCCTAACTGGTTCATGCCAACTAACGACTACTCTCTAACTGCAGAAGAGCTAGCAACCGACGATGTTGACCAAGTACTGTGGAACCAAAACTTCTCTGAGCCTCTTGATGGTGGCCCAATTGTAGAAAAGAACTCGTTCCGTCGTTCTAACTACCATGAGTTTGTAGGCAATGAATGTAAGCATGTAACCGAAAAAGTAGGCCTGCTAGACATGTCTGCCTTCGCTAAAGCCATTGTTAAAGGCCCAGGCGCAGAAGCGTGGTTAGAATATATTTTTGCTAACAAAATGCCTAAAACCATTGGCCGTATATCGTTGGTTCACATGCTGACTCAAAGTGGCGGTGTACGTTCTGAATACACGGTTTACAAAACAGGCCCACAAAGCTACTACCTTGTGTCTGCCGGCGCCTTTGAAACCCACGACCACGATTACTTGTTTAAGCTTAAGCCAACTGATGGTAGCGTAGACGTAACACGCGTAACCACCAACACCGGCGTACTGGTATTGGCTGGCCCACGTTCTCGCGACGTATTGCAAAAGCTTACCGACACTGACCTGTCTAACGACAGCTTCAAGTGGTTAACGGGTAAGAAGATCAACGTTGGATACGGCACTGCAGAAGCGCTACGAGTCAACTTTGTGGGTGAGCTAGGTTGGGAATTACACCACCCTATCGAGATGCAAAACTACATCTTTGACCAGTTAATGAAGGCCGGTGCCGAATTCGACATCAAGCCATTTGGTATTCGCGCTATGGATTGTATGCGTTTAGAGAAGTCGTACCGTTTGATTCCTCGTGAAATGTCTATCGAATACTCAGCTATGGAATCTGCCTTAGGCCGTTTTGTACGTTTGGACAAAGAAGGCGACTTTATTGGTAAAGACGCCTTGGCAGCATGGCAAGAGCGCGGCGCAGAAAATGCCTTCGCTACCATCGAAGTGCACGGCGTGACCGATGCCGATGCCCGTGGTTCAGAAGCTATATACAAAGACGGCGAGCTTGTTGGTCGTACAACGTCGGGCGGTTACGGCTGGCGTATACAGAAGTCTCTAGCTCTTGGCATGGTTAAAACAGGCCTAGAAGTCATTGGCACCGAGCTTGAAATAGAAATTTTAGGCGAAATGTACAAAGCGACGGTGGTTGAAGAGTCACCTTTCGACCCGACAAATGTCAAATTGCGCGCGTAACCCGTTAGCGTGATAATAGCCCCCTGTGATGGCCCAAGGCATTTATTTACCTTGGGCCAGATTTTTTATGCCCAGCAGCGTTGACTTCTGGGTAGGCAGGTTTAAACTGCCTGCTTTTAATGGTGTTAGCAAACGCTAGCACTAGTTATTTTATCTAAGTGAGATCATGTCCATGAAAGTTTTAGTTGGCGTAAAACGCGTTCTAGACCCTCAGGTCAAGGCCCGTGTTAAGGCAGACAAATCAGGTATCGACCTAACCAATGCCAAGATGACCATGAACCCGTTTGACGAAAATGCAGTGGAAGAAGCCATTCGTTTACGTGAAGCAGGAACAATTGAAGAAGTTGTGGCGTTATCCATTGGCGCTGCCAAATCGGAAGAGACTCTACGTAATGCCCTCGCTTTAGGTGCAGACCGTGCCATCCTTGTTCTCACCGAAGACGTGTTAGAGCCTTTAGCCATTGCTAAAGTATTTAAAGCCATCGTTGAAAAAGAAAGTCCAGACCTAGTATTAGTTGGCAAGCAAGCCATTGATGATGACTGCAACCAAACAGGCCAGATGTTATCTGCCCTGTTAGGCTGGCCACAAGCCACCTTCGCTTCCAAGCTAGAGCTCGCCGACGGCACCGCTCAAGTCACTCGCGAAGTAGACTCAGGTTTAGAAACCATTAACGTTAACATGCCAGCCGTTGTGTCCGTAGACTTACGTCTTAACGAGCCACGTTACGCATCACTACCTAACGTTATGAAAGCCAAACGTAAGCCATTAGACAAAATGGACCTTGCCGATTTAGGTTTAGACACGGCTAACCGCATGACTACCATTGAAGTAATGGAGCCACCTGCCCGCGCAGCTGGTGTGATTGTTGAAAGTGTTGCCGAGTTAGTTGAAAAGCTACGTAACGAAGCCAAGGTTATTTAAGGAGCTACTATGAGCATTTTAGTTATTGCAGAACATGATAACGCCAGCCTAGTTGGCGCTACCTTAAACACAGTCACTGCTGCCCAACAAATTGG
>CBDUDU010000026.1:0-26418 GCA_965366045.1 uncultured Oceanospirillaceae bacterium | reverse complement strand
ATCGCAGCTATTAATGACGGCGTTGTTTTATGGGTTTCTTTAGTGACTGCCACGGTCTTTTCTAAGTAATGGATCGTTCGTACAGCATTACCGCTGCTGTCTACAATTGCAGAGCCATTGGTTGTAGTCCATACAACACTATTACTCATTGTGCCTGCGGCTAGACCTGGCACTGTAATTATGGCAAAAGTCATCCCTAGTACTATCTTCGATGTGGTGTTCATTTTAAATTCCTTGTTGGCTATTTGTACTCCAAGTCTTTTGGGGTACTGAATACTTAATGATTAATCGTTAATCGTTAATAAATGCTGAACTGTTTAGGGCAATACGCCGTTCAAACGCGTTATAAATGGCAACAAATTCTTCACCTTGCTGCTCCCCTTTTGCTTTTAAATACTGCAGGTACAACCGCCACCCAGCCACTTGGCGTTCGTTTGTGGCATCAACCATTTTGGCTTGATATTCCCAATTGCGAATGAGTTGTTCATAGTGAGCCAAGGTCATCACGCGAGTTGCCCGATGGCACCAATGATCCAAAGTGTGCAGCCAATGGCTAACAGTAGGCATGCAAGGGTTTGTTTAACTTCTTTTCGATTTATAACTATAGAATTCATGCAAAACTCCTGGCATTGGATTCATTGATGGCTACAAAACAACGGCGCAGAACCTGCTCGGCAATCACCTCTATGCCTGCACGTAAAATGGCATCCCTGAAGTTGAATCGCTGGATAATTTTGATCAGAATTTCTGAAGACAATTGGCTGTTCTTCCGGTGCAGCACCAATAACGAAATGATGACGTTGCTCACGTAATAAAAAATCACTTGAGTAGAAACGCCAACGTCGCCAACTAAGTCGATATAACGTTGCTCGATTTGTTCAAACACATAAGTGTATTCTGAGTCTCCTCTGCAAACGTCCTTGACTGAGATAGCCAACATTTCAACAGTAGGAGGGTGCGTAGGTAGCATGTAATCAATTTGCCCATAAACAACATTATGGCTGTGTAGGTACACAGCCTGCGCTGTAGTGTCTTGGGTAATGTTAATTTGGGTCTGATACTCAACACAACGGCTTTCAAATGACTCAATGGCTTGCACGGGCGTCACCTCGCTCGCATGAAGTTTGATCATATTTATGCCCGACCGATAGTACCGTTTGGCCATCGGCATCGATAAGGTAAGTGCTGCGCAGAGCTTTAAGGTGTTGCTGAATATGGCAAATGTCCTTCATCAGTCGTTTAAAACCCCGGCGAGTTAAACTGGTGTAATGTTTACCCTCACCTATGTCACAGCTTTTGCCGTACAGCATCAGCAATTCAACTTGCAGGTGCTCCACAGAACTGATGTGTTGAGAAATATTGGATTGTTGTAGCAGGTGAAGTCCCATTGCACTGTTCCTTGTTATTGGCATGGGAACCATTAAACAACTCAACAATGGGGAACTATGGAAGGCATCCTGAAGATGTGGGGAAGAAGTGTGAAGAAGTAATGAAAATATATTTTGATGGTTTAAACAAGATACCTAAAAATCATCAGCAGCCTAGCTCCATTTAGCCAAGCGTAGCAACTGCCAACTAATCATAAATGTAATTTAGCCTCGACCTCTAGCTGGATTTTTAAGTACGAAATCAAGTACATTACGCCCGTTAAAAGAATTGCGTCGATTAAACAAACTTTTCAGGAAGGCCACTATGACCAGAATACGGTTGGAAAAAATCTTATCCACGCTCGAACTAGACGAGCTACCCGCACAACTTCAAGCCCAGACATTTTGCGAATACGTCAACTCCGGCCTACCTCTATACTTCTACTGCGACAAAGCCCTTAATGTAACCCAGGGTGACTTAAGTAATATAGAGTACGAATACAGAGGCTGCCATCCTGATGACGCCGATTATGTAGGCTGCATAACGACCAACCATAAGATTACATCTATCGACGACTTCGTAAGCACGTGTTTCGTTACCATAGATCCATTTACTAAAACAGACCTCTGGGTTTCGTGCCTCAAATACGAGAACAAGGACTACCTAATTTGTGATGAAACAGGTCAATTCACACGTCAACTGCCCGTGAGTCGTGATAGTGCCTACGCCCTAAAAGATGACGTTTCCAACTTCAAAAAAGGCCCCTTTTTCACACACGACCCAACTCGTAAGAGCACCGTAGCTAGCGAACTTGGATTGACAAAGGCACTCGCCTTATTGATCCATGACATGGCCTCTAATAGATCTGGAGCTAAGTACCGGTGTAGTGAAAAGATCAATGCTAGCGCGGTAAAGGATCATATATTGGCTCTAGCGACAAAGTATGAGATCGATGACAGCAATCTTAGGTCTTTAAACGATAAAATCACGCCATTGCTTAAAGACCATGACCTGATTAATTACTCAAAACCCAATAAATAAATTCCATCTGGAAATATTATCTTCAGATTACCTTATATTTGCGCCCAGTCCATATAAATCTATATGACTTAACACAACTAATAAGGTAATCATTATGGTTGATACTCAACTTAAGCCACGTTTAAAAATGCCTCTGGCAACTTGCGGTACTTCTGCTGCGAACCTGTTCCAATCTGACCCATCACAAAAAATAACCACACTCCTTAGAATAGGCAAGGTCTCAGACACATCCGGCATTAGTCGGGCGTATATATATCAGCTTTGCAAAGAAGGAAGGTTCCCAAAACCAGTCTCACTTGTACCCGGCGGCACTTCAGTAGCTTGGGTAGCGTCTGAAGTAGACGATTGGGTCAACGAACGCATCGCCGAACGCGATCAGGAGGCCTAACATGTTCTTTAATAACCGATCATTTCCGTTTGATAACGTAACCATGACGCCGCTACAACGCGAGCTGGCCAAGGCTCTCTATCTAAATAGAAAGCATGGAATAACTACCCTTGAACTAGGAGAAGAGCACCACCTTGCACCTCTGCGCATGCTGGCAGCTCTCATGGAAAAAGGATTCACTTTCACTCAACTGAAGGTAACTGTGACTGATAAGCGGAATATTAAACGAAGAGGTGTTTCGCTAATCATAATGACAGGCTGGCCAACTGTCTAGCTACAAAGCGCCTTCACGGGCGGCCTTAGCCGCCCTCATATCAAACCGCTCATTTAAACTAGGAGTCCTACTCATGGCACTACCTACACCACTGGAGCCATATACTGGCACGGTATCTATTGTCGATCTCGCAACCCAAGCAGATCAACTTATCTTGGCACACTGCATTACCACTGAACATGAAAGAACAGCCCTCGTATTGTGGTCATTTGCCACGTACGGGTATGATCACTATCGCATATTCCCTCGACTACTCGCCATAAGCCCAGAGCGTCGCTGTGGCAAGACAACTCTGCTAGAGGTAGTAGCTGCACTGTGCAGAAATTCAATCCAAGCTAGTAATTTGACACCCGCTATTATTAGCAGGATCAAGAGCATCGTTTGCGACCCAACATTGTTAATTGATGAGGCCGATACCTTCATCAAAAATGCAGATGGAAATATAAAAGGGTTAATTAATTCGGGACACACAAAGTCTGGAGCTCAAGTTCTAAAGTGTGTCGGCGATTCTCACGAGCCACAAGTATTTGATACTTGGCATCCCATGGTTATAGCGTCTATAGGCGCTTTAGAAGACACCATCATGGATCGGAGTATCGTTATAAATTTGCGTAGAAAACGGCCCAATGAGTACGTACAGCGCATACCTAAAGACCTTTCTGAAGAATGGCAGAGTTGGCGTTCTAAAGCATTACGCTGGTTCATAGACAACGCCTCTGCATTGGACGACGCCAACCAAGTTGATCCACCTTGCCGTGGGAACGACCGGGCTATTGATAACTGGGTTCCACTTTTCACTTTAGCTAAGGCAATAGATGAAACCTGGTACTCACGTTGTGAAGCCGCATACCAAGAACTGGTTAACGAGGTGGAAATGGAACTCCCGACCCGTCTACTGTCAGACATTAGATACTGTGTAACAAGGGCTAAGGCTCCACGCATATCATCTAGCGATATGGTTAAGAGCCTGGCAGAGGACGATACTGCTCCCTGGGGTGATGTGCGCCTTACACCCGCAAAAGTGGCTTCAATGCTTGCCCCTTATAATATCAAGCCAAAGAACATGCGCATTGAAGGCAAGACTGTGAGAGGTTATGAGTGGCTCCAATTTGAAGACGCCTTTGAACGCTACCTACCCCCTATTTAGACTACAACAGTGCAACAACCCACGGCTCATCTAGCTTTGAGGCTCACAAAGGTGCTACAAAGGTGCTACAAGGGTGCTACAAATGGAATGGGCTCGTACTTGCTGTAACACTCATGTAGCACCCTGGTAGCACCCTGACAACCCTGTAACCACCATGAATACTGACTTGTTGTAGTTTAGAGGATAAATTCGTGTGGGCTCGACCATGCTATTCGCATTCTGACGTTTGCGCGTGGACTACGCCCATGCTCAAGTCAGATGCAGATAGCACTCACCCATTGATAGGCCGTCTGTTTAGGGCACAGCCTATTCAAAACAATAAGAACCGATATACTAACCACCCTCACTATGACGAAATACCGATGAATAATCTATATAGCAAAGATAGACCCTAATTAGAGTACGAATAGACCGTGGCCAGCTTTACTTGACCACTACAGTTTGGAACTTGAAGAACCTGTCTCAGGCACTAACCAATATACGGAATACAACCAGTTGAGATATACTATTAGACGTTCATTCACCAGTGATTTTTTATTTTTAGAATCCATCCAAGAGTTAAAAATATGGTTAAGTTTTCCGGGCCGATGAAATACTACCAGGATAAAGTTTACGAATTTAATTTACCTGCTGGCTACACCTGCCCCCAGGCTGAGGCCTGTTTAGTAAAAGCTGATCGCCAAACGGGTAAAATGAAAAACGGACCTAAACAAACATTCAGGTGCTATGCCGCCCAAAATGAGAGATTTCCGACTACTAGAGACATGCGCTGGCGTAATTTTGACGCCGTGCGTAATGCCGAGGTAACTGAAATAGCATCATTAATAACTGCTGCGATGCCCAAAAATGCTAAGCGAATTCGGATACATGGAAGTGGTGATTTTTTTAATCAAAAATACTTTGATGCATGGCTTGAACTTTGTCGACTGCATACGGACGTGCTTTTTTGGGCTTTTACAAAGTCTGTTGAGCTTTGGGTGAATCGTCTCGATCAGATTCCTGATAATTTGATTCTTCAGGCTAGCTGGGGCGGTAGGGAAGATGAATTAATTGAGCGCCATAATTTAAAGTTTGCTCAAGTGTTCAAAACAGTGGATCAGGCATTAGAGAGCGGTTTGCCAATTGATGTAGATGATTATTATGCCTGCACAAATAATGGTAGCTTTGCGCTCGTAGACAATTTTGGGCCTGATAAAGGTGCGCGAGTCTACATACAGAATTTAAAAGAAGGCTCTAGCAATGAGTGATCTGAATATAAAAATTTGTGATGTTTTTGCTGGTTTATTTCCCTGTGTGTCAACCCGAACCCATACACCCGTTGTCTGGGATAATGTATATTTTCAGGGTGGCAACTATGGGATCAAAAAATTGTACCAAATAACTCACGTCATCCTTTATTAGAAAGACAAAAAGCATATCGATTTATCACTTTAGTCACCAGGCCGCTTTATGGCGCAAACTCAATTCACATGAGTGGCTAAAAACATCACAGACTGCTTAATAATTATTCTTAAATTGTGATAATTCCCTGTTATTAAGGTAATCGCTTGCTCTACAAAGCAGTTATAGCTCAGGTGTTTGTGGTTGCGTTCCCCAATCAGGGGCGTTGAAACCCTTGAAACCGATAAGGTAACAACATTCTAGCAAAAACGATAAGAACCTATACTCTAACTATCTTAATTTCCTAAAAATGGCGATATACACCCGATAGTCTAATGCGGAGCGTCTTGAGAAATGGCTTATCTACTTACGTGCATAAAACCCAGCCAGCCACCTGTTGTGGTCAACCAAATTTATACAGCACACTAATAATGGTTTTTGATCTATAGAAAAAACAACCAAACACAGGTTTTGCGGATTTTTATAAAATTAGTACGGACCTATTACTATGCTTAGAAGCGGCTTTAATTTTAGGCACCCCCCCCCGGGTATAAAGCTGGCGCTTATGGAATGGGATCCCCCCATCTTATAAACTCAGGAGCAATCATTATGCGTTCAGTAACCGCCAAGTTCTGGAACTCCACTTTAAAACTGATAGGCCTGCTCGATCGCGCGATCAACACCGCCGATGCGATCATGGAGACTGCAGAAGATGCAGCCACTCGCTTCCGTGACGAAGAACGCGAAGCAGCTATCAAAACGCAAAACCTAAGAGTCTAATCAAAGCTCTCTAGCCGCAAAGCTAGGGAGCTGTTGCCTCATGGCATTTTCAGAAGTAACACACACAAGCACAGTAGATAGTATGATAAGAAAGAAGCTATAACACTTAGCAGGGCATGTACTGTCTCTGGTACTCGGCTTTAATTCAGTTCACATAGCCTCATGATAGATTTAAAGTGGGAGGCGTACAGCAGGAAACAAAACCAAAAAGCGGAGGCGATCTGCGCATCTTTAAGCTGATCCTTCTGGCGACGGGTATTCAGGCCGACATGCTTGATGGCATCCACCCTGCCCAGCTGACCTTAGCTGACTTTATGAAGGCCTTTCCGAATGATTGGGCCGAGCAGCGGGTTTATTTTGGGGTGATGATAGTCAGCGTCAGCTAGTCCTTTAAACCTAACTATTCGCACCCATTGTGTTTGCGCCACGCATCAGCGTTATGCCCTTCCGGTACTTGGGTGCAAACATCAGGTTTGTCATAGCCACGAAGTTGATTATATGTAGTTATTTGCGTTTCAGTTAGAATCTCTGGTGTTAGCAAGTGCGTTGCCAAATGGATGTATCTCAAGGTCATCCTTGTGTGGGCGATCTTTGCCAAATAATCTTGAAGAATGACCTCATTAATCGAGCGATCCTGAAAATGAACTTCAAGGCCTTGTTCTAACTCGATCAATTTTAGCCCTTGCTCAATGGCATCGGTTTGCATTGTGCTGTAGATCTCAGTGATTTGTTCAATTTGATCGACAGTTAATGGAATCTTGTCTTTTAATTCAAGCAAGTGAGCTGGACCCGGCACACCGTTCAGTTCTGCAGCCCTTGCTAAACCCCAACCACCTCCTCTCTGGAGTTCCTCAATATCACTGGGAGTCAGACTTTTAATTTTTTGCTGTTCCTGTCCCGCGTACTTTGACACAGAGTGATTGCTATTCCCTTCAGCATGAACGATTAAAGGCAAAGCCAGGGAGATAAATAACATTATTTTCTTAAGCATGAGTATTGCACCAATAATTATAAGTACCTTTAAGTTTGCCATGGGTCATAAAAAACACATATGATCGCTATCATGTCGACTAATATAATCAAATCAATCCGCGCCCTGCGCGGCAGCTATGTAGGTTTAGAGCGAGATGGCCGACTCTTTTGTCAGGGCGACTTTGTGCTGTCTGTTTTTGTTGTAGAGGATGGGCTCATTGAGCTATTGCGACCTCATACAGATGGCAGGGCCATTTTATTGCAGCGTGCTGCACGTCATACCGTACTCGCTGAAGCATCTATCTACACTGACACTTACCATTGCGATGCTATCGCTTCCCAACCAAGCCAAGTTTATCGTGTAGCTAAAGAGGATTTTCTGAACCATTTCAACGGCCATCCACAGTTCGCCCATCAATGGGCTGCTTACTTAGCAATGTCTGTACAATCGGCACGCTTTCGCAGTCAGGTACTAACCCTTAAAACCGTTGCTGAACGCCTAGATGGCTGGCTATCCTGGCCAAGTAACACCCTTCCAGAGAAAGGTCAGTGGATGCGTTTGGCAGCCGAATTAGGTGTCAGCCAAGAAGCTTTGTATCGTGAATTAGCCAATAGACGAAGTAATAGCGGTGCCGTCAGATCTTGATCGCGTGCAATTATAGATTAAGAGCACATTTCTAACGTGCTTTTTGCAAGCGCTTTGACAAAACAAATCGCTTCAAGTGAATTTCCGTAACCACTTGTTTTATTGCGTTTTGATAACGTACCGAGCCACTTAGGAACAACGTACTCAGGTAGTGCGAGTAGTGCAGCGCCAGCGCAACGACGAAGCACGTACGGAGTGCTTTACGCAGCAGACAAGCCAACACCACCAGTTAGCCACTTTATAACCATGTACCCAAAGCATAGGTCTTAGAGTCCGTGCACTTATGGACAAAATGGCTATGCCATTGTTGACCACAGGGTACACCGCCTAGCAACAAGCTAGCGCAGTAATATATAATAGAATATTAAAAATAGAAGAGATGCTCGCCGACTGGTTTCTTTACATGGATCAATCCCAAGTAGCTGGATCATCACTCACAATCCCAGCACTGCACATAGGGTTATATCTTAGAGCAGGAGCAAGCCAAACAGGGGGAACAAGGTTAGTGTGAGGACTAAACTAACAGGTAAAGAAACGGCTTAGAGTGACCTTATAGGTCAACCAAATTCATTAGGTAAGTAATTTGAAAAGGACTGGTAAAAAATAAATACAAATGACGGTCTATATGACGGTTCCGTTATTTGTAATAACGAAAAAAACCCTATAAAACAATATCTTAGAAAAGAAAATGGCGCGCCCGAGAGGATTCGAACCTCTGACCGCTCGGTTCGTAGCCGAGTACTCTATCCAGCTGAGCTACGGGCGCATAAAAAATGGCGGAGAGGGAGGGATTCGAACCCTCGGTACCAGTATATAGGTACGGTTCCTTAGCAGGGAACTGGTTTCAGCCACTCACCCACCTCTCCGCAGAGAGCGCGTATATTACCCTAACCTTTTGGGAAATAAAAGCCTTAAGTTTCAATTAATTTGAATGATTTTATTAGCGGTGTTATTTCTTTCCAAAGGGGAAACCGCCGCCTAATCCTGGCATGCCACCAGGCATTCCGGGAGGCATACTGCCACCCATTCCACTGCCCATGCCCGGAGGCATTTGGCCTTGCATGCCACGCATCATTTTTTGCATGCCGCCTTTTCCTGACATTTTTTTCATCATTTTAGACATTTGTTTGTGCTGCTTAATTAAACGGTTAATGTCTTGAATCTGGGTACCCGATCCTGCTGCAATACGGCGCTTACGTGAGCCGTTCAGGGTGTCTGGAACAGCCCGTTCTTTGGCGGTCATGGAGTTAATGATAGACTCCATTTGATTAAAATTCTTTTCTGCGCCTGCACTTTGTGCGGCTTGGGCCATGCCACCCATGCCCGGCATTTTGTCCAATAGGCCAGCCATGCCACCCATATTTTTCATTTGCTGCAGCTGGTCGCGAAAGTCTTCTAAGTCGAAGCCTTTGCCCTTCTTGATTTTTTTGGCTAGTTTCTCTGCCTTAACCTTGTCGACCTTCTGTTCGACTTCTTCGATCAAGGAAAGCACGTCACCCATGCCTAAAATGCGTGACGCAACACGATCTGGATGGAAAGGCTCTAATGCGTCTACCTTTTCGCCTACACCTAAAAACTTAATCGGTTTACCGGTAATGTGACGTACAGAAAGGGCGGCACCGCCACGGGCGTCGCCGTCTGTTTTACTTAACACCACACCAGTAAGTGGCAAGGCTTCATTAAAGGCTTTAGCCGTATTAGCCGCGTCTTGACCGGTCATGGCATCTACCACGAATAATGTCTCTACCGGTTGCACCGTAGCATGCAGCGCTATCACTTCGTCCATCATGTCGGTATCGACATGCAGGCGGCCTGCCGTATCTACTATGACTACGTCATGGTGCTGCTGGCGCGCATGATTAATGGCTTTTTCTGCAATGGCTACGGGCTTTTCCATTACCGTACTAGGGAAAAAGTGAGCACCTACTTCTTCGGAAAGTGTTTGCAGCTGTTTGATTGCTGCTGGCCGATAGATGTCGACACTGACCAACATAACCGATTTTTTCTTCTTTTCGATCAAAAACTTAGCTAACTTCGCCGCCGAGGTGGTTTTACCTGCGCCCTGCAAACCCGCCATTAGAATTACGGCAGGCGGTTGCACCGCAAGATTTAGATCTTCATTGGAACTGCCCATGATCGCTTCCAGCTCTTGCTGGACAATTTTCACAAACACTTGGCCTGGGCTTAAACTACGGCTAACTTCTGTGCCTACGGCGCGAGTTCTGACTTGTTCTATAAAGGTTTTAACCACCGACAAGGCAACGTCGGCTTCCAATAAAGCCATACGTACTTCACGTAGGGTGCCTTTAATATTGTCTTCTGTGAGGCGTGCCTGGCCACGAATGTGTTGTAGGGTTTTGCCTAAGCGATCGGTTAAATTATCAAACATGTAAATCTCTATGCTGCACCAAATAATAAGCGGCTAGTATACCCGATGCTGCAGCAATCAACATCACATCAACCGGTGCCATTTAACCTTGATATTGCCTTTTTTAAGGCCAGCTCTAGGCATTAGCGGCTAGCTTGACTATGATGGCTGTAATTATTTTACAGAACAAATTCTAATGATTGCATTAATCACCGGTATTGGCGCCCTATTGTTGTATTTAGCGAGTGCCTGGAGCCAAAACAAAGCCAGTGCAAACCATCTCTCCAGGCATGGGTATTTGTTTAGCTTGCTGGGTTGGGGCTTACATGGTGCCAACCTGTATTTGCATTTATTCACCCAAGCTGGCTTGTTGTTAGATTTAGGCGCTGCGCTATCGCTGACCGCATGGGCTGTTATTGGTGTTATTTTAATCAGCAGTTTGCGTAACCCTGTGGCCAACTTGCTCATTTTTGCGGCGCCTATTGCTGCCCTAGCAATTGCAGTGGATACCGTCAGTGTGCCTAGCATCATAGGCCGCCAATACAGCCACGGGATATTGGTGCATATCATCGCTTCTATTTTGGGATATGCCCTGTTTGCTGTAGCTGCTTGCCAAGCAGTATTACTCATTTACCAAAACCGCCACCTTAAACATCACCAAGCCTCTCGTTTCATCACTAGTTTGCCGCCCTTGCAAACCATGGAAAGTCTGTTGTTTGAAGTACTGGCTGCCGGTCAGATATTTCTAACCTTGGCGCTCGTCACGGGTTTTGTGTATGTAGATGATCTATTTGCTCAACAATTGGCCCACAAGACCATTTTGAGCCTTGTAGCTTGGGTTATATTTAGTATTCTTTTGTGGGGGCACTATCGTTTAGGTTGGCGTGGCCGCACAGCGATTCGTTGGACTCTGTGGGGTTTTGCCAACCTGGCTTTGGCCTTTTTTGGCACTAAGTTGGTCATGGAGTTCGTTTTATAACAGCTGACCACTTGACAGTGACACGCTCAAGCATAAGAATTGAGAGCCATAACTGATACGAGGTTACACCCGCCTTGAGCGAAATCCCCATAAGCTATTTATTTGCTAGCTTAGCTTTCCTTATTTTATTGTCGGCATTCTTCTCCAGTTCCGAAACTGGCATGATGTCTCTCAACCGCTATCGCCTGCGCCACTTAGTTAAACAAAAACACCGTGGTGCTATTCGCGCCAGCAAACTACTGGATCGGCCTGATCGCTTGATTGGTGTCATTCTTATTGGCAACAACTTTGTTAACATTTTAGCGGCAGCCATTGCGACCATGATTGCTTTACGTCTCATGGGCGATGCGGGTGTGGCAGTGGCCACAGCCATTTTGACTTTAGTGATCTTGATATTTGCCGAAGTCACTCCAAAAACGGTGGCAGCTATCAAACCTGAGCAAGTGGCCTTTCCTGCGTCCTTGATTTTATCGCCACTGCTCAAACTGCTGTATCCTTTTGTGTGGGTGGTTAATACTATTTGTAATGGCCTATTACGCTTACTCGGCTTTAACGCCGCTGCCAAAGCTAACGACCACTTAAGTGCCGAAGAACTACGCACCATTGTGCATGAAGCGGGCGCGCTCATTCCACGACGTAACCAATCCATGTTGTTAAGCATTTTGGACTTAGACACGGTGACTGTGGAAGATATTATGATTCCGCGTAACGAAATTGTGGGCATCGATATTGACGATGACATTGGGGTCATACTCACGACCATTAGCCAAAGCCCACACACGCGCCTGCCGTTATACCAGGAAGAATTGAATAATGTAGTGGGCATTGTGCATGTGCGCCAAATACTACCGCTAATGCATGCCGAAAACCCGAGTAAAGAAGACTTTTTAGCGTTGACTAGAGAACCCTACTTTATCCCGGAAAGCACACCACTGAATACTCAATTGCTTAATTTCCAGAAGCGTAAACAGTGGGTGGGTCTGGTGGTAGACGAATATGGCGACATCCAAGGCTTAACCACCTTAGAAGACATATTGGAAGAAATTGTGGGTGACATGGCCGAAGAACAAGACCATGAGAATGAGGACATTCACCCGCAGGAAGATGGTTCGTTCTTTATCGATGGCACCACTACGGTGAGAGACATCAACAAAGCCCTGAAATGGACTTTGCCGATTGATGGGCCCAAAACCTTGAATGGTTTAATTACGGAACGTTTGGAAGAAATTCCGCAGTTTAACGTCTGTTTGCGGTTAGGTGAGTATTATTTAGAAACCGTACAAATCCGTGACAATTTCATTAAAACTGTGCGATTACGTAGGATCGAAGCGCCCAAAGACGAAGTCCATTAAGCCTTAACGATGGTCACAAACGGGCTAGCCAATTCGCGTTGACGCACATTGGCAATTATTTGCTTACGGCCGTCATTGTCTAAACGCATCCATGCTGTTATCTCTTCACCAGAACGATAACAGCCTTGGCAAATATCATGATCATCTAAGTAACATACGTTAACACAGGGTGATGGCACTGGGCCTTCATGCGTCATCAAAACCCTCCAGTACGTTGACGACGTTAACACCAATTTCTTCCACCGCGTAACCGCCTTCCATAACAAAAAGAGTGGGTATATTTAGCGCCGCAATTTTGGCGCCGTAATCAGTAAAGTCATCACATTTCAGCTTGAAAAAGGAGATTGGATCATGTTCAAAAGTATCAACACCCAAAGACACAATAAGCGCATCTGTGCCAAAGTCAGTAATCTTTTTAAGGGCATCATCTAACGCACACGACCATACATCGTATGTGGTGCCGGGAGGCAGTGAATAATTGCGATTATAACCATGTCCCTGACCTTCGCCTAATTCATCGTCGCCACCCAGATAGTATGGAAATGAGTCCATTGGGTCACCGTGAAGCGAACAAAACAATACATCACTGCGATCATAAAAAATCGATTGTGTACCATTCCCATGATGAAAATCGACATCCAAAATAGCCACTCTGGTGGCGCCATCATCTAGCATTGCCTGAGCCGCAACCGCTGCATTATTAATAAAACAATAGCCGCCAAACATGTCTGTTGCTGCATGGTGTCCAGGTGGCCTACACAGTGAAAAGGCTGATTTATTTCCAGCGCTGATTAAATCAGCTCCGTTTAAAGCCACATCGGCGGCCAAATATGCAGCCTCCCATGTGCCGCCGTTAATCGAGGTTTCGGCAGCAAGGCAATAGTAGCCAATGCGTCCATCTATCTCTCTGGGTGGTACATCCCGTGTCATACGTCGTGATGGTGCACAACTGGCAATAGCTTCACCTTTATACCCAGCGGCCTGCCAATCAAGCCAGCAGGTTTCCAAAAACTGCAAATAATCTGCATCGTGAACTCGCAACATGCGCGACTTATCAAACCGCTGTGGCAGGATAATATCTCCTACTTGTCGGCGCTTGAGTTCGTCGACTACATATTCAGCCCGTACAGGACATTCAAAAGGGGGCACCAACTGACCTCCAGAAAGCTCGGTTTTTGAGTCTCGTAACTTATGCTCTTCGCTGTAAATTATTTTCACTTCAATACCTTAATTCGCTTAAGAATAGCCGATTTAAGCCGGGCTGTTCTCTACATATAGATCAATACGGCCGTCAAAGACTAGGTTGACAAACTCAGCCAAAATAAACGCCGTCATGCCCCATATTCGATACTCCTCATAATAGAAACTTGGCACCTGCTTAACCCCTGCAGCTATTGGCAGTGGGTCCATGACCGGCTTACTATCAATCAAAAAACGCACGGGCACGGTAAATATTCTATCCAGTTCACCTAAATTGGGCGTCAATTGGCTGACGACTGAAGCAGGCACTACCCCAACAATAGGGGTCACCACAAACCCTTGTCTTGATAACACTTGCCCCATTGGCCCCACAACCTGCACCACCTCTGGGTTAAGTGCGACTTCTTCA
The DNA here is from genome assembly GCA_965366045.1 of uncultured Oceanospirillaceae bacterium. Classification (GTDB taxonomy): domain Bacteria; phylum Pseudomonadota; class Gammaproteobacteria; order Pseudomonadales; family Balneatricaceae; genus Njordibacter. The sequence continues at coordinate 12,114 of CBDUDU010000026.1, read as the reverse complement.
AAGGCTTCCCTCAGCGCTGTAGCCACCAGATCTACATCTTCTGGTTCCGCTTTACCGCCAGGAAAGGCAATCTGGCCTTTATGGGTTGGCAAGTGTTCTGCACGCCGCGTTAATACCACCACGGGATTATCTACATCGTCGGTGATTGCCACTAACACTGCCGCTGATGTTTGCAACTCAGCATTCACGGTTCTAGGTTGGTATTGAACAAACTTTTGGGTAATAAAATCATGCATTGGGTTGGATCTACAACTCCTTGTTTATAGTGACGTGAGTTTATCTTACAATAAACTAACCATTTAAGTGAGGTGTCCAACAAATATCATGAAATTCTGTGGCCATTGTAGTGCTCCAGTGAGCTTAGTTATTCCTCAAGGTGATAACCGCCACCGCTACGTCTGTGACAAATGCGACTTCATTTTTTATGAAAACCCTCGCATTATCGCCGGCACCATCCCCGTTTTTGACTCCAAGGTACTCTTGTGTAAACGAGCCATAGAACCACGTTTAGGTTACTGGACTTTGCCCGCTGGCTTCATGGAAAACGGTGAAACTACACAACAGGCAGCCCTTCGAGAAACCTACGAAGAGGCTTATGCAAAACCAGAACTAGGCCCATTATTTAGTGTGTGCAACCTACCTAAAGGTAACCAAGTCCACTTGTTTTACCTGGCTCAAATGACCGTCGCCGAGTATGGCTCTGGCCCCGAGAGCTTAGAAGTAGAACTCTATACAGAAGCCGATATCCCTTGGGATGATATTGCCTTTGGCACCGTCATCCAAACCCTCAAACGCTTCTTTGCAGACCGCAAACAAGGCGTGAAGCAATTGCACCATATTGACTTTTAACCCTGTAAAAAGGGATTACTGTAGCGCTCTGCACCTATGGTAGACATAGGGCCGTGGCCCGGCACAAATTCTACGGGATCTTCCAATACCAATAGTTTGCTCTTAATGGCATCAATTAAAGTTGCGTGATCACCCTGTGGAAAATCCGTTCGTCCAATGGAGCCTTGAAACAACACATCGCCCACAAACAACAAACCTTGGGCTTGATGGTGAAACACTACGTGACCAGGTGTATGGCCAGGACAATGAAGCACATCTAATGTTTGCTTGCCTACGGTAACTTGGTCACCTTGGTGCAGCCAACGTGTGGGCACAAATGTCTTAGCTTCTGGAAACTGGAACATCCGGCTTTGGTCAGCCAAGCCATCTATCCAAAACTGGTCGCCCTCGTGGGGCCCAATAATAGGTAGGTTTTTGTCTTCAGACAACTGGCCCGCTGCACCCGCATGGTCTATGTGGGCGTGGGTGAGCAATATCTGAGTGAGGTTCAAACCATGAGCCTCAACACGCTCTAGCAAACGCGGCAACTCACCACCTGGGTCAACTAGCGAGGCTTCTTTAGTTTCGTCACACCACACCAAACTACAGTTTTGCTGAAATGGCGTGACCGGAATAATTTCAAATTGTAATGCCATAACTCATATCCAAAAACATGCTCTCAATCGTCGTTGCGAGGAGCCAAGCGATGCGGCAACCCATAGGCCGCGGCCTTAGATTGCTTCGCTACGCTCGCAATGACCTGTAGCTAAGCTCGCCGTGTAGCCAAGCGCAGTAGCCGCCCTACCCCACCCATACACGGGCATTGCGGAACATGCGCATCCAAGGCCCATCTTCACCCCAAACACCATCTACCCACGAGTTAGTGCAACTACGGTACACACGTTCTGGGTGTGGCATCATAATAGTCACTCGGCCGTTGGCTGCGGTTAAACCGGTAATGCCGTTAACAGAGCCATTAGGGTTGGCTGGGTAATCTTGGGTGACTTCACCGTACCCATCTACATACCTTAGGGCCACTTGCGCTTCACATGCTTCACGCTGTGCGTCGCTGGCAAATTCAGCATGACCTTCACCATGAGCAATAGCAATAGGCATGTGTGAGCCGGCCATACCTTGTAAGAACACCGAGTCATTTTCTTGTACCTGCACTAATGCTGTACGGCCTTCGAATTGCTCCGACTGGTTACGTACAAAGTGAGGCCAATGATCACTACCTGGAATCAGCTCATGCAAATTAGACAACATTTGGCAACCGTTACATACACCTAGAGCAAAACTGTCTTCACGGGCAAAAAAGTCGCTAAACTGCTGACGCGCAATGGGGTTAAACAAAATAGACTTAGCCCAGCCTTCGCCGGCGCCTAATACGTCACCGTAAGAGAAACCACCACAAGCAACCAACCCTTTAAATTCACTGAGTTGGCGACGGCCTTCTAAAATATCGCTCATGTGCACGTCAACACAGTCAAACCCAGCGTTCATAAACGCAGCTGCCATTTCTAACTGACCGTTTACTCCTTGCTCTCGCAATATAGCCACCTGTGGTCGTTCGCCACTGGCAATAAGTTCTGCCGCAATGTCGTCTTCACTGTTAAAGGTTAAAGAAGAATTAAGCCCGGGATTACTTGCATCTAAAAGCAAGTCGTATTCTTGTTGTGCGCAAGCGGCATTGTCTCGCATGGCCTGTAAGCGATAACTCGTTTGTGCCCACATGCGATGGATTTGAGTACGCGAATCGACCAACAATTCTTCGCCTTCTAGGGTGATGCGAACTTGGTCGTCGTCGTTAAGATTACCTATAACGCGGCTTTGCTCTGCCAAACCACAGGAGCTTAACTGGCGTAATACTTCGGCGCTATTTTTGGTCTCTACTTGCAACACCACACCTAGTTCTTCGTTAAACAGCCATGCTAATAGATCATCTGCGTCGCTGATCATTTGTGCGCATTCAATATCAATACCCACATGCCCGGCCAAGGCCATTTCCACTAAGGTGGTGTACAAACCGCCGTCTGAACGGTCATGATATGCCAATAATAAACCATCATCATTAAGGCCCTGCACGGCACTAAACAAACCTAATAGGTCTTCGGCGTCGTCTAGATCCGGCGCGATGTCACCCAGCTGGCCAAACACCTGTGCCAAGCAAGAGCCACCTAAGCGGTTTTCGCCATTGCCTAGGTCTACCAATATCAGTGACGTATCACCATGGTCTGTGACTAGCTGCGGCGTAAGGGTTTTGCGTACATCGGCCACGGGTGAAAAACCAGAAATCACCAAAGAAACTGGCGAGGTCACACTTTTATCTTCATCGCCATCTTGCCAAACAGTACGCATCGACATGGAGTCTTTACCTACGGGAATAGAGATGCCTAACTCTGGACATAGCTCCATGCCCACGGCTTTGACTGTGTCATATAGCTTGGCGTCTTCGCCAGCGTAACCTGCTGGTGACATCCAGTTAGCCGACAAACGAATGTCGCTGATTTTATCTATTTGAGCACAGGCCATGTTGGTGATGGTTTCACCAATCGCCATTCGACCGGAGGCTGGCGCATCAATCAACGCTAACGGCGTGCGCTCGCCCATGGCCATCACTTCACCGGTGGTGCTGTCTAATGAGGTGGTGGTAATTGCGCAGTTGGCTACGGGCACTTGCCACGGGCCTACCATTTGTTCACGTGCAACCATGCCGGTGATAGAACGGTCACCAATGGTAATTAAAAACCCCTTACTGGCAACGGTAGGCAAGCTTAATACTCGTTGCGCTGCTTCTGCTAATTCCACCTTGCTTAAGTCGAGTGCCGGCAATGCAACGTCTTGACGTTGTACGTCGCGGTGCATTTTAGGTGGTTTGCCAAACAACACAGACATAGGCAAATCGACGGGCTGATTGTCAAAATGGGTGTCACCTAGAGTTAGGTGATGCTCTTCTGTGGCTTCGCCTACAACGGCATATGGGCAACGTTCGCGAGCACACAAAGCTTCAAAGGTAGCCATATTTTCTGGTGGCACTGCCAATACATAGCGTTCTTGGGCTTCGTTACACCAAATGGCAAGCGGCGACATACCTGGCTCGTCGTTATTGATGCCGCGAATTTGGAAAGCGCCACCGCGGCCGCCGTCTTTAACTAATTCTGGAAAGGCGTTAGACAGTCCGCCAGCGCCTACATCGTGAATAAAGCTAATCGGATTGTGATCACCCATTTGCCAACAGCGGTCAATCACTTCTTGGCAGCGGCGTTCTAGTTCTGGGTTGTCTCTCTGTACCGAGGCAAAGTCTAAGTTTTCTGCACTGGCTCCTGAGTCCATAGAGGACGCTGCGCCGCCACCCAAACCTATTTGCATGGCGGGGCCACCTAAACAAATGAGCTTATCGCCGATACCTACTTCGCCTTTGTCCACATGGTCGGCGCGGATATTACCTAAGCCGCCCGCGATCATAATAGGTTTATGGTAACCACGTACTTCGGGGCCGTTTACGCCAGCGACTGTGGCTTCGTAGGTTCTAAAATAACCGTTAAGCGCTGGACGACCAAATTCGTTGTTAAACGAAGCGCCGCCAATGGGGCCTTCAAGCATAATATCTAAGGCTGACACAATGCGGCTAGGTTTGCCGTAGTCCACTTCCCATGCTTGTTCAAAGCCTGGAATACGTAAGTTAGAAACACTATACCCGGTAAGACCCGCTTTTGGCTTAGAGCCTTTACCCGTAGCGCCTTCGTCTCGAATTTCACCACCAGACCCGGTAGCAGCGCCGGCAAAGGGTGCAATCGCTGTGGGGTGGTTATGGGTTTCTACCTTCATTAAAATATGAATATCTTCTTGATGGTAAGCGTACTGTTGGTCTGAAGACTGGGGAAAGAAACGGCCTGCTTTGTGGCCTGCAATCACCGAGGCGTTATCTACATAAGCCGACAACACACCTTCGCCATTAAGTGCATTGGTGTTTTTAATCATTTTAAACAATGATAAGTTTTGATCTTCGCCGTCGATAGACCAGCTGGCGTTAAAGATTTTATGGCGGCAATGCTCTGAGTTTGCTTGAGCAAACATCATCAACTCTACGTCGGTAGGGTTACGGCCTAGCTCTTCGAACGAGGTGACGAGGTAATCAATTTCATCTTCGGCTAATGCCAAACCCAAATTAGTATTGGCTTCAGCAAGAGCGGCGCGGCCACCTTGGAGAATATCAACTCGCTCCAAAGGTGCTGGCTCGGTCTGCACGAACAGCCCATCGGCTTGCTCAAGGCAAGCTAGCGTCTGCTCTACCATACGGTCATGCAACACGACTGCAGCTAGGGCGTGATCTTGGACTGACAGTGCAGCAGAGGCACTGAGGTAATACGCAGTACCACGCTCAATGCGTTTTACCTGCTGTAAACCACAGTTATGAGCGATGTCTGTGGCCTTGCTGGACCAAGGTGAGATAGTGCCCAAGCGCGGCACCACCAATATTAGGTTGTCGCTCATGTTTTGTACGGCAACCTTGGGGCCATAACGTAGAATTTTATTGAGTTTATCGCCGTCGGTTTGAGTCAGTTCACCCTCAACCAAAGCAAAATGCATAAACTCCGCGTATAGAGCAGTGATACTAGGCACGGCTTGTTGCAAACGGGCTAGCAAGCGTTGGTTACGGAAGTCTGACAGGGCTGGTGCACCGCGTAAAATTAACATGATAAGCCTTTAAAGAGGAATATTTTGTAGTGCTTTGGCGGCTTTATGAGCCATCCGTCGCTGCTTAAAAAAACTGCTCAACATCGTGCTCGCTTCGTCTGCCATAAGGCCAGACTCAACTTGCACAACGTGATTAAAATGGGGCAAAGAAAATAACTGTAACTGGCTAGCTACTGCGCCAGCTTTGGGTTCGGTGGCTGCATACACAAGGCGCTTAATACGAGCGTGGATAATGGCACCCACACACATGGTGCAAGGCTCTAGTGTAACGTAGAGGTCGCAGCCACTAAGACGATAATTACCTATGTTTTGAGCTGCTTGGCGCAAGGCCATAATTTCGGCATGGGCGCAGGGGTCGTGGGCGCTTATGGTTTGATTGTAACCTTGACCGATAATTTGGCCATCACACACCACCAACGCACCCACAGGCACTTCACCAATCTCCGCAGCCTGAGTCGCCAAGTCCATGGCTTGCGCCATAAAGTTTTGGTCTGTGAAGGCTGCTTGAAAGGTGTTTGCCTGCATTGTCTAATCTCTAGGGTGTAAAGTGAGCCTTATTCCCACTCAATGGTGGCTGGCGGCTTGCTAGAAACGTCGTAGGCGACGCGGGAAATACCTGAGATTTCATTAATGATTCTGCCAGACACTTTTTCTAATAGCTCATACGGTAAATGGGCCCAGCGAGCGGTCATAAAGTCGATAGTCTCTACAGCGCGCAGACTCACTACCCATTCGTAACGGCGGCCGTCACCCACAACACCTACAGACTTAACCGGTAGGAAAACCACAAAGGCTTGGCTGGTTTTATGGTACCAACCCGATGCGTGTAGTTCTTCCATAAAGATGGCGTCGGCTAAACGCAGGATGTCAGCGTACTCTTCTTTAACTTCACCTAAAATACGTACACCAAGGCCTGGGCCTGGGAACGGATGACGGTACACCATGTCGTAAGGCAAACCTAGCTCTAGGCCGATTTTACGCACTTCGTCTTTAAATAATTCACGTAGCGGTTCAACTAGTTTAAACGCCATATCGTCTGGCAAACCACCCACATTGTGGTGTGATTTAATGACATGGGCCTTGCCCGTTTCTGCAGCTGCAGATTCAATCACGTCTGGGTAGATAGTCCCCTGTGCTAACCACTTCACGTTGTTTAGCTTGGTGGCTTCTTTATCAAATACGTCGATGAAGGTATTGCCAATGACTTTACGTTTGGCTTCTGGGTCAGATACGCCCTTAAGATTACCCAAGAATAGTTCTTGTGCATCAGAACGAATCACCCGTACGCCCATGTTATCGGCGAACATTTTCATCACTTGGTCGCCTTCATTAAGACGCAACAAGCCGTTATCTACAAATACACATACGAGCTGGTCGCCAATAGCCTTGTGTAACAATGCTGCTACAACGGAGGAATCTACGCCGCCAGAAAGCCCAAGTAACACAGTGTCCGTGCCTACTTTTTCGCGTACCGTAGCAATGGCATCATCAATGATATTACTCGCAGTCCACAACCCTTCGCAGTCACAAATGTCGCTAACGAAGCGTTCTAAAATAGCACCGCCTTGTTTGGTGTGGGTCACTTCTGGGTGAAACTGCAAGCCGTACAAACGTTTTGCTTCATGGCTCATGCCAGCAATTGGCGCGCTGTTGGTAGACGCCATGCAGGTAAAGTCTTCAGGCATGGTAGTGACTTTATCACCGTGACTCATCCATACTTTAAGACTGCAAGCATCGCCTTCTACTTCGTCATGGATATCTTTGAGCAAAGCACCTGCGGTTTCTACTTGCACTCCGGCATAGCCAAACTCACGCTCGTCAGATGCGCTCACTTTGCCACCCAACTGCTCCGCCATGGTTTGCATGCCATAACAGATGCCCAATACTGGCACACCCATATTAAATACAATTTCTGGTGCCCGAGGACTGCCAGCTTCGGTCACAGACTCTGGACCGCCAGCAAGGATAATACCCTTAGGAGCGAACTCACGGATCGCTTCTTCTTTCATGTCATAGGCGCGAATTTCGCAATAAACGCCAATTTCACGAACACGACGAGCAATAAGCTGTGTGTATTGTGAACCAAAATCCAAGATGAGAATCCGTTGTGCGTGGATATCCTGCATCATGTGCAACTCCGTGAGTGGGTTGCCACTGCCCTTGAGCGGTAACAACCAAGTTAATTAAACTGTTAAACCGTCAACCTAGTGGGCTTTACTTGGCGCGGTAATTGGGTGCTTCTTTAGTAATGGTCACGTCATGTACATGGCTTTCGCTCATACCGGCGCTGGTAATACGGGTAAAGGTTGGAATGGTGCGCATTTGCTCCATATCCCCACAGCCTGTGTAGCCCATACTGGCGCGTAGTCCACCCATCATCTGATGCACGATGGCAGCCATTGGACCTTTACAAGCCACACGGCCTTCAATCCCTTCTGGTACTAGTTTTTCTACGCCGGCATCAGTGCTTTGGAAGTAACGGTCGCTAGAACCTTGGCTCTGGCCCATAGCGCCAATTGAACCCATGCCACGGTAGGCTTTGTAGGCACGGCCTTGGTATAGCTCTACTTCACCTGGCGCCTCGTCTGTACCCGCCAGTAAACTACCCGCCATAACCACACTAGCGCCTGCGGCTACGGCTTTTGCCAAGTCGCCAGAATAACGTACACCGCCGTCCGCGATCACTGGAATGCCGCGCGGCATCATGACTGCTGCCACATTAGCCACGGCTGTAATTTGTGGCACACCAATTCCCGCAACAATACGTGTGGTACAAATGGAGCCTGGGCCAATGCCGACTTTAACGCCATCAGCGCCTGCATCGGCTAAAGCTTCAGCAGCAGCAGCAGTAGCAATATTGCCACCAACCACTTGCACTTGCGGGAAGTTAGTTTTAACCCAACGCACGCGTTCGATAACACCTGCCGAATGGCCATGGGCGGTATCGACAATAATCAAGTCAACGCCGGCCTCAACCAAGGCTTTAACACGATCTTCGGTTTCGGCGCCAGTACCTACTGCAGCACCTACACGTAAGCTACCCGCGTCATCTTTACAGGCATTGGGGTACGCCTTAGCACGGTACATGTCTTTGACGGTCATCATGCCTTGCAAAGTAAAATCTATACCTACCACCAAAACACGCTCAATACGGTGTTTGCGAAGCAAGTTGCGCACTGTGTCTTGGTCTACACCTGGCTCTACAGTTACCAAGTTTTCCTTGGTGGTCATAATGGTATCAACGCGGGCATCAACATGATTTTCAAAACGCATGTCACGGCTCGTAACTATGCCGACAAGATGGCCGTTATCGACCACTGGGAAACCAGAAAACCCTGTTTGTGCCGCTAGGCTTTGTAAGTCACCAACGGTCATATTAGAAGAGCAGGTGACTGGGTCTTGGACCACACCACTTTCGTGTCTTTTAACTTGGCGAACTTGTTCAGCTTGCTGCTCAATGGTGAGGTTTTTATGAACAATACCAATGCCGCCTTCTTGCGCCATAGCAATGGCCAAGCGAGCTTCAGTAACGGTATCCATAGCGGCAGAAACGAGGGGTATATTTAGGGGTAAATCGCGTGCAATACGGGTTTGCAGCTTAACGTCTTTCGGCAGCACCTCCGAATAGCCAGGCACTAAGAGAACATCATCAAATGTGAGGGCTTCTTCGGCAAGTCGTAACATGGTGCGCGTCCTTTTTAGGTGTGAAAGGAAACGCCATATTATACCGGAAACTAAGTCTCTTTGACCACTATCATTAAGCCTTTTTAGACATGGATTTGGTGTATGATAAATACCAACAATTAGCCCTTAGATCTTAGGCCAATAATGACCGCCAACACCCAAGACAATGCCCGCATTTGGCAAGTCAGCGAACTCAATCACGCTGCTCGTAACTTGCTTGAAACTCGATTTGGCCTAGTCACCGTAAGTGGCGAAATTTCGGGCTTTACGCGAGCTCGTTCTGGGCATTGGTATTTTCGCCTAAAGGATATGGATGGCCAAGTAAGTTGTGCCATGTTTCGCAACAAAAATTTATATTGCCAGTTCGAGCCACAAGAAGGCGACTTAGTTCATTTTAAGGCCAAAGTTAGCATTTATCCAGGTCGGGGTGACTATCAACTCATTGGCGAAAAAATGCAGGCCGCTGGTAGTGGCGACCTACAGCAAGCGTTTTTAGCGCTCAAACAAAAGCTGCTTGATGAAGGTTTGTTTGAGGAACAGCATAAACGACCCATACCCTCCCATTGCCAACGCATTGCCGTAATTAGCTCCGCTGACGGGGCTGCTATTCATGATTTTCTTAAAGTTTTACAACAGCGAATGCCAGGCCTTGCCATCGACTTGTTGCCGGTTACAGTGCAGGGCCCCAATGCGGCCAGCGAAACCGCCAAGGCCATTGAGTTATGTAACCTAATGGGCCAGCATGATGTGATCGTGCTAACCCGCGGTGGCGGCTCTGTGGAAGATTTGTGGAGCTATAACGATGAGCATTTAGCACGCACCATTTATTCAAGTCGTATTCCTACTGTGAGCGCGGTTGGCCATGAGACAGACTTCACTATTGCCGACTTTGTTGTAGACTGCCGCATGCCAACACCTTCTGCGGCTGCCGAATTGGTCAGCCAAGATCAGTCTGAAGTTCTGCACCGCATAAGCCAGCTTGAGCGTCACTTGACGCAACTGTGGCGTAACCAGCTACAGCATCAGCGACTTAATTTATCTCGCTTAGAAGCACTATTACAACATCCGGGGCAAAAGCTGGAAGATCAAAGCCAGCGCCTAGATCACCTCCAAGTGCGATTAGAACAAGCTGTATCCAAACAGTTTAGCACTAAACAAACATTACTAACGCTGCAAACAGTAAAGCTCGAAAAGCATAGCCCAGCCAATAAAATCAACGAAAAAATAAGCCATGTTGTAAGCTGCATTCAACGCATAGCTAGTGCCCAAACATCACAGATGCGATACCGCCAACAACAACATGTAAGTTTGGCCGCACAGCTAAACCAACTCAGCCCCTTACAAACTCTATCCCGCGGGTACAGCGTTACTCAAAATTCGCAAGGCAACGTAATTACCCGAGCATCCCAAGTGGTATTAGACCAAGAACTAAATATAACGCTATCTAATGGACACATCACAGCCAACATAACGGAAATTAGATCGCGCTAGTAGCACACGGCGCCTTGGTGCACCTTAGCGGAACTACAAAACACTGCCGAGTAAGAATCACCACCGCCACCACAGGAGATATCATTCCACCATCCATTGGCATGCCAACCTCTAGCAAGCTCAATGTCAGCGTCGGTTAAGGTAATCATCCCTCCAGGATATGTATTCCTAGGGAATACAGTGTTTTGCAATCACTCAATGGCTCGCTGGTTACGTTCATAGGTGTCTATGACCGCTATTTCGGCTCCCGCATTTTTGCATAGACTGGTTGCCGTTGGGTAATTGAGGTTTTCGAAAAACACTAAAAGCTCCAACTCCTGCATTTGGTATTCTACAATATGACACTGCGCCACTGTAGCTGGGTTTATGTGGCCAGTACCGCAGCTTGCCACTAAAAACAATATGGCCCCACACCTGACTAGCACTTTGATAAGTGTGTTCATCTATCCAACCCTACGGTAAACATTGGACTAAAGTGTAGTTCATAATTGTAGTTATATGGCGGCCGTAGGCTGCGCCTTGAACATTGAGACCATACCTTGATCTGAACCGACTCCGGCCTTGCATCATAGATGCAAGTCGTTCAGACGCCATGGCGCTGTGCGCCATATGAAACGGGGTCTTCACCCTACTCCCACAGAGTGGGGCGGCAGCGTTGCTGCGCTTTTTATGCCCACCTGAAAGCCAATCATCAGCACTAAATCTAATCCAATAAAAAAGCCCCAATGCGTGAGCATTGAGGCTTTCTTATTAAATGAGGTGCTTGGCGATGACCTACTCTCACATGGGGAAACCCCACACTACCATCGGCGCTAAAACGTTTCACTTCTGAGTTCGGAATGGGGTCAGGTGGTTCCATCTCGCTATGGTCGCCAAGCAAAAAAAGTTGAATGAAGACCTTTCGATCGCCATCCTTGAATTTGTGATATCAGTACTGCTTTGTTTAGGTGCTACGTTTATTACGTCTTATCAAGCGCTTACCCAGTGCATTTTCATACATCGTAAACTTGATCGTTTGTACTTCGTACTTTCGTACTAGCTTGTACAACGCTTTTGGCGTTATATGGTCAAGCCTCACGAGCAATTAGTATTGGTTAGCTCAACACGTTACCGTGCTTACACACCCAACCTATCAACGTCCTAGTCTTGAACGGCTCTTTAGGGAGTTAAACTCCTGTGAGATCTCATCTTGAAGGGGGCTTCCCGCTTAGATGCTTTCAGCGGTTATCCTGTCCGAACGTAGCTACCCGGCAATGCCACTGGCGTGACAACCGGAACACCAGAGGTTCGTTCACTCCGGTCCTCTCGTACTAGGAGCAACTCTTCTCAAATCTCAAACGTCCACGGCAGATAGGGACCGAACTGTCTCACGACGTTCTAAACCCAGCTCGCGTACCACTTTAAATGGCGAAC